>NZ_MOAI01000010.1:0-220322 GCF_001976035.1 Ensifer sp. 1H6
GCAGCAGAACGCGGCAATGGTGGAAGAGCAGACGGCGGCAAGCCATGGCCTGGCTTCGGAAGCCGCTTCGCTCAATGCGCTTCTGGCCCAGTTCAACCTCGGCAATACCCAGAGCGCCTATGCGCCGACACCAACGTCGCGTCGGCGGGCGGCATAGGTCGGGTGCATCGGTCTGAACGATGAGAAAGGGCCCGGACATCCGGGCCTTTTTCTATTTCTCGAGCGTTGCGACTGCCTCGACATGGGCCGACCAGAGGAACTGGTCGATCGGCGTGACCGACGTGATGCGGTAGCCGGCAGCAACGAGGATCGCGAGATCGCGGGCAAGCGTTGTCGGATTGCAGGAGACGGCGACGATCTTCTTGACGCCGGAGCGGGCGATTTCCTGACACTGCACGTCCGCGCCCGCGCGTGGCGGGTCGAAGACGATGGCATCGTAAACCTTCAGTTCCTGCGCCATGAGCGGGCGGCGGAAGAGATCGCGCTTCTCGATCGTCACCGGCTTCAGCCCTTGCGTGTTGCGGGCGGAGAAGTCGAGCGCCTTCAGCGCCTTGTCCTCGCCTTCGACCGCGTGCACGCGGGCCTTGCGGGCGATGCGCAGGGCGAATGTGCCGCTGCCGGCAAAGAGGTCCGCAACCCGCTTTGCCTTGCCGATATGATCGAGCACCAGTGCTGCCATCGCCTCTTCAGCGGCAAGCGTTGCCTGGGTGAAGCCGCCGGGCGGCGGCGAGACGGAGACGCCGCCGAATTCGATCACCGGCTTCGTCGGCTCGACGATGATCTCACCATTGAGGCTGACGCGGGCAATGCCGCGTTCTCCGAGAACCGTCTCGACGGTGCGCCGGCGCTCGCGATCGCCAAATCCCTTGATGCCGTCGACCGAAAGGTCGAGACCGGAAAGCGTTTCGAGAACGGTGATGCGGAACGGTTCGGCGTTGACGGCCATGGCCGCGCCGATCTTGCCGATGGTGGCGAGCCGCGAGACGATGCCCGGGCTCGTGACGGGACATTCCGAAATCGCCACGATGTGGTGGCTTTCCGCCTGGTTGAAGCCGAGGAGCAGGTCTTTTTCGGTCTTGCGCGCCGTGAACACGGCGCGGCGGCGCTCGCCGGGTTGGGCTGTTATCAGCGGCGCGACATCAGGCTTCAATCCCTTCGACTTCAAGGCGTTGATCACCAGGTCGCGCTTGAAGGTCTGGTAGAGGCCGTCGGCCGCGTGCTGCAACGTGCAGCCGCCGCAGGTGCCGTTCTGACCGTCCGGGCCGAAGTGGCGACAGTGCGGTTCGACCCGGTCAGGCGATGCTTCGCGCAGCGAGATCAGCGTGCCCTGAGACTTGTTGACCGCAAGGGCCGCGCTCTCGCCCGGCAGCGTGAAGGGCGCATAGACCGGACCAGCCTCGGTTTCGGCAATGCCGTCGCCCTGCGCGCCGAGACGGGCGATGGTCAGGGTCTGCGTGCTCATGGCTTTTTCCCGGCCAGCAGGAACTCGACGTTGCCGTCGCCGCCTGATATCGGCGAGGGGATCAGCCCGAGGCTCTGCCAGCCCATGTCTTCGACCAGCCAGCGCTCGAGTTCGGCGGCAACCGCCGGCGCGCTGTCGGGATCCTTCAGCAGTCCGGCCTTGCTGATCGCATCGCGACCGGCCTCGAATTGCGGCTTGACCAGCAGGATGCAGTGCGCACCGCGAAGCGCCATCTCGAGTGCCGGCGGCAAGGCGAGCTTCAGCGAAATGAAGGAGACGTCGGAAACGATGAAGGTCACTTCACGGTTGTCGATGTCGTCCTCGGTCATCGCCCGGGCGTTGAGGCCCTCGATGCTGGTGACGCGCGGATCGCCCGAGATCCGCGGATGGATCTGGCCATGACCGACATCGATGGCAACCACGTGATCGGCACCGCGCTTCAACAGCACCTCGGTGAAACCGCCGGTGGAGGCGCCGATATCGACGCAGCTTTCACCGGTCGGATCGAGCGCGAAATGATCGAGCGCTGCGGCAAGCTTCAGCGCTGCGCGCGAAACATAGTCCTGCGCCGGGTCATCGATGGTGATGGTCACGCTCTCGGCAAAGGCCAACGACGGCTTGGTGACCGTGCGGCCGTCGACCTTGACGGTGCCGCGCTGGATCGCGTCGCGGGCACGGGCACGGCTAGCCACCAGTCCTGTGTTGAGCAGCAGCTGGTCCAGGCGGACTCTGTTCTTGTGTTCTTCATTCTGGCGTTCTTCTGACATGTGTTTCTCATGGAGGGTTGGCGGCCTATTGGCAAGCCCCCTCGCTGCACGGCTGCTCGGCAGAGCGGGTAAGACGTGGTGATAAAACCCCCAAGGAGACAGGGAAGTAATCACATCACGCGAAATAAGCGAAAGTGCTGACGACCTGTCGCGGCGCACGGAGCAGCAGGCCGCATCGCTGGAACAGACCGCGGCGGCCCTCGACGAGATCACCGCCAACGTCACGAGCTCGACGCGGCGGGCCGAAAAGGCGCGCATCGTGGCCGGAGAGGCGAATTCAAGCGCTGCCAAATCCGGCGTCGTGGTGGCGAGTGCCGTGGAAGCGATGCGCCGGATCGAAAGCTCCTCCGGCCAGATCTCCAACATCATCGGCGTTATCGACGAGATCGCCTTTCAAACCAACCTCCTGGCGCTCAATGCCGGTGTCGAAGCGGCGCGGGCGGGCGAGGCCGGCAAAGGCTTTGCGGTCGTTGCCCAGGAGGTGCGCGAGCTGGCCCAGCGCTCGGCAAAGGCCGCCAAGGAGATCAAGGAGCTTATCCGCAATTCCAGCGTCGAGGTCGAAGGCGGGGTCAAGCTGGTGCGCGATACCGGCGAGGCGCTGAAGGCGATTGGCGGCCATGTGGCCACCATCAACCAGCACATGGACGCGATCGCCATCTCGGCGCGCGAACAGTCGGTGGGGCTCAGCGAAGTCAACACCGCCGTCAACCAGATGGACCAGGTGACGCAGAAGAACGCGGCGATGGTCGAAGAGGCCAATGCCGCCAGCGCCCAGCTCGCCAGCGAGGCCGGCCGTCTGCGCGAGCTCATCGCCCGCTTCACGCTGCCGGGCCGCACGAACAGCATGACCGCCCCAAGCGATCTGCGCACCATGGCACCACTATGGCGGCGCCATCTGCACCGATACGCTCGGCGAGTGCCGCCCGCCCCGTGTCTTACGGCAATGCGGCGGTGGCGCAGGACGATTGGCAGGAATTCTGATCGTCGCCACGACACACAAGAAAGCAAAAGCCCCGGTTCATCGCCGGGGCTTTGGTGTTTCGGACTGCCTTCGATCGCGTAGCCTTAGCCGGCAGCGCCGATGCCGATATCCTGCTTCTGGCCGAGTGCCTTGAACACCGTAGAAACGATGCCGGCGCGGTCGAGGCCGGCCAAGGCATACATCGCTTCGGGCTTTGCCTGCTCCATCCAGATGTCAGGCATCACCATCGGGCGCACCTTCAGGCCACCGTCGAGCAGGCCGTCTTCTGCGAGGAACTGCAGCACGTGGCTGGCAAAACCGCCGACTGCGCCTTCCTCGATGGTCACAAGCACTTCGTGATGGCGGGCAAGCTGGCGGATGAGGTCGTGGTCGAGTGGCTTGGCAAAGCGCGCGTCGGCAACCGTCGTCGAAAGACCCGCCGCGTCGAGATCTTCGGCGGCCAACAAACAGTCGGCAAGGCGCGTGCCGAAGGAAAGCAGCGCCACCTTGGAGCCTTGCTTGACCACGCGGCCCTTGCCGATTTCAAGGATCTGGCCGCGCTCCGGCATTTCGACGCCCACGCCTTCGCCGCGCGGATAGCGGAACGAGATCGGGCCGGCATCATAGGCGACAGCGGTCCGCACCATGTGCTTCAGCTCTGCCTCGTCGGCGGCTGCCATGACGACGAAGCCGGGCAGGGTCGCGAGATAGGTCGTGTCGAAGGAGCCGGCATGGGTAGGCCCGTCGGCGCCGACGAAACCGGCGCGGTCGATCGGAAAACGCACAGGCAGGCCCTGGATCGCCACGTCGTGGACCACCTGGTCGTAGCCGCGCTGCAGGAAGGTGGAATAAAGTGCGGCAAACGGCTTGTAGCCTTCAGATGCCAGACCGGCCGCAAAGGTCACCGCGTGCTGTTCGGCGATTCCGACGTCGAAGCAGCGCTTGGGGTGGGCGAGGGCGAACTTGTCGAGCCCGGTGCCGGATGGCATGGCGGCGGTGACCGCAACGATCTTGTCGTCGAAACCGGCTTCCTGCGTCAGGGCTTCGGCGAAGACCGAGGTGTAGGCGGGCGCGTTCGGCTTTGCCTTGGCCTGCGCGCCGGTGATGACGTCGAACTTGTTGACGCCGTGATACTTGTCGGCAGCGGCTTCGGCGGGCGGATAGCCCTTGCCCTTCTGCGTCACCACATGGATCAGCACCGGCCCCTTGGCGTTGTCGCGAACGTTGCGCAGTACCGGCAGCAGGTGCTCGAACGAGTGACCGTCGATCGGGCCGATATGATAGAAGCCCATTTCCTCGAACAGCGTGCCGCCGGTGACGTAGCCGCGGGCATGCTCGACCGCGCGGGTGATCGCCCGGTCGACCGTCTTGCCGAGATAGGCCGTCAGTTTCTTGCCGACTTCGCGGATGCCCATGTAGGTGCGGCCGGAAGCGAGGCGCGCCAGATAGGCGCTCATCGCGCCGGTCGGTGGCGCGATCGACATGTCGTTGTCGTTGAGGATGACGATCAGGCGGGCATCGAGCGCGCCCGCATTGTTGAGCGCTTCATAGGCCATGCCGGCCGAAAGCGCACCGTCGCCGATGATGGCGATGACATTGCGGTTCTTGCCGTCGAGGTCGGCGGCGACAGCCATGCCGAGGCCGGCGGAAATCGACGTCGAGGAGTGCGCGGCACCGAAGGGGTCGTATTCGCTTTCGGCGCGACGGGTGAAGCCGGACAGGCCGCCTTCCTGGCGCAAGGTGCGGATGCGATCGCGACGGCCGGTCAGAATCTTGTGCGGGTAGCACTGATGGCCGACGTCGAAGATCAGCCGGTCATGCGGCGTGTTGAATATCTTGTGGATGGCGATCGTCAGCTCGACGACGCCGAGGCCCGCGCCGAGATGGCCACCGGTACGCGAGACCGCATCGATCATCTCTGCACGAACTTCGCCGGCAAGCTGCGGCAGATCCTTGTCGTCGATCTTCTTCAGATCGTCGGGAAAGGTCACCTTGTCGAGCAAGGGGGTTGCCGGCATCGGGTTCGTTGGCAGTTGTGTCACGCTGCATGCCTCATGCGCACCGCACGGATCGGGTGCGCGATAGTTGGTGGTACCGTTAAAGCGGCTCTTTAGACGCAATTGTTGCTGAATGCAAAATTAGGCTTTCCTGCGTCGTTGTCCTAGACACTACCGTATGATTCCCTGAATCGAAATCGATTTAAGGAAGCATGCGGCAACTGGAAGCGGCAAGCGGTCGCGGTTGTTCGATGCCCTCAACCGGTGGGAAGGGGCACGAATTCCTCCTCGTCGCCGGGCACGATGTCGAAGCGGCCGGTGCGCCATTCTTCCTTGGCCTTCTCGATGCGGTCCTTTGACGATGACACGAAATTCCACCAGATGTGGCGGGCCGAGCCGAGTGCTGCGCCGCCGAACAGCATGACATGACAGCCGAGCGGACCGGCGGTGACGGTGATTTCGTCGCCAGGCCGGAAGACCAGCAGCTGATTGTCGGCGAAGTGGTCGCCGGCGATGATCGCTTCGCCTGAGAGGATATAGATCGCACGCTCTTCCCAATTGGCGGCAAACGGCGCGCTTTTGCCGGGCGCGATGTTGAGGTCGACATAGATCGTGTCGGTAAAGACCGAGACCGGCGACTTCTGCCCTTCGAAGCTGCCGATCACCACCCGGGCATCTATGCCGCCGTCATTGAGCTGCGGCAGCATGTGCCGTTCGGTATGGTCGAAGATCGGGTCGATCTCTTCCTTGTGGTCGGGGAGCGCCAGCCAGGTCTGCAACCCGGAAACCGAGCGTTCATGCCCGCGCTGGTTTTCCGGTGAACGCTCGGAGTGAACGATGCCGCGGCCGGCGGTCATCAGGTTCACGTCGCCGGGGCGGATGACCATTTCGGTGCCGAGGCTGTCGCGATGCTTGATTTCGCCGTCGAACAGATAGGTCACGGTCGAAAGGCCGATATGCGGATGCGGCCGAACGTCGATCGCCTCGCCGGCACGCAACAGCGCCGGTCCCATCCGGTCGAAGAAGATGAACGGCCCGACAAGCCGCCGCTTCGCTGTCGGTAGTGCGCGGCGAACCTGCAATCCGCCGATGTCGCTGGTGCGCGGGATGATCAGGTGTTCGATGGCGTCGCAGGCGGGCTTGTCGCCGGCGAGCGGGTCGGGGCCTGGAAAGAAGGACATGGTGCACGCTCCCGTTGTTCGTATGGTCTGAGCCTAGCGCCTAACGCACGTTGCGGGTAGGCGCTAGGCGAAGACGCAGCGTTTCCGGACGTTGACCAATCCCCCGTCGTTTACTCCGCGTCGAGCGGTTCCACGCCCTGCGGCTTGCCGGCACGGTCGAGCCTGATTTTTTCGATCCGGTCTTCGGCAGCCTTCAACAGCGCCTCGCAGTGCTTCTTCAGCGCTTCGCCGCGCTCATAGATCTCGATCGACTTGTCGAGCGCGACGTCGCCGCGTTCCAGTGCCGAGACGATGCGCTCCAGCTCTTCGACGGCTTGCTCGAAGGAGAGGGCCGAAACGTCCGGTTGCGTGGTGGTGGTCATGGTTACCCTCTCATCAATCTCAAAATATGCATGCCGGCCGACTCGGCCAGTCCCTGCAGGTCATAGCCGCCCTCGAGCAGGCTGACCATGCGGTTGCCGGCGCTGCGGTCGGCGATCTCGTGCAGGCGGCCCGTCGCCCAGTCGAAGTCCTCGGCGACAAGGTTGATCTGCGCCAGCGGATCGCGGTAGTGGGCATCGAAGCCGGCCGAGATCAGGATGAAATCCGGCCGGAAGTTCGTCAGCGCCGACAGCACACGAGAGCGGAACGCCTCGCGAAAATGCTCGCTGCCGGCATTGGGCGAGAGCGGCGCGTTGACGATGTTGCCTTTCACGCCGGTTTCGTCCTTGGCCCCGGTGCCGGGATAAAGCGGCATCTGATGAGTGGAGCAGAAAAGCACCGACGGATCGTCCCAGAAGATGTCCTGAGTGCCGTTGCCGTGGTGCACGTCCCAGTCGACGATCGCCACGCGCTCTGCCCCATGCGCCACCTGTGCGTGGCGGGCGGCAATCGCGACGGTGTTGAAGAAGCAGAAGCCCATGGCCTTGTTCTTCTCGGCGTGGTGGCCGGGCGGACGCGCCGCGACGAAAGCGTTGTCGGCCTTGCCCGTGAAAACTGCATCGACCGCCTCAACCGCACCGCCGATGCCGGTCAATGCCGCCTCGAGGCTGAACGGGCTGGCATAGGTGTCAGCTTCCAGATTGGCGATGCCCTCTTCGGGGATGGCGCGCTTGACGGTGCGCAGATGCTCCTCCGGATGGGCGAGCAGCACCAGGTCTTCGCTCGCCTTCGTCGCCTTTATGCGCTTGAGGTCGGCGAAATTCGGGTGCTCGAGCGCAAGGTTCAGCGCTTTCAGCCGGTCCGGCCTTTCAGGGTGACCTTCCGGAACCTCGTGTTCCAGGAAGATCGGATTTTCATAGAGCAGCGTGGTCATGCGCCGAAACTAGTGCTCCAACCTGCCAACGTCCATGGCGCGCCCAAGCGAAAGCACTGATTTTCAACAGCGCGTATCAAGCAGCAGCTTGCCGTCGCGGCGAGGATCCGCCTGATGCGCCAAGGCCTCATCCAGGCAACTGAGCGGGTAGGTTTGCGCAATCCGGCTTGAGAAAAGCCCGGTGCGCAGACCGGCAAAACTCTGCGCAAAAGCCGCTTCGATCGCTGGCCGACCGGCGGCGTGCACCCAGGTTCTCAGCCACAGAAAGGAGAAGCGTACATCCGGCCGAGCCTGGATTGCCGGTATCGGCACGGGCACACCGCTAAGCGCGCCATACTGGATGAATGCGGCGCCGAGCTGGAGCGTCTGGCCGATGAGCTCGCCGGCAAACGGGCCGCCGACCGCGTCGACAATGGCGTCGAAGGCAAGGCCCGAAGGGATATGCCCTTTATCGGCGATGACGATTTTGCCGGGTGTGTCGGACGCAAGCCGCTCGGCGCTGCGTTGGCTGCGCACGATCCCTATCGGTTTTGCGCCTTCGCCCGACATGAGCTTCAGCAGCATGCCGCCGATGGCCGAACCCGCTGCGGTCACGCCGATTCTCTGGCCGTTCACCGATCCGAAATGGGACTTGAGCGCTTCGATGAGCCGGATCGTCGTCAGCGGGTTGACGTAGCTGGTGGCCGCCTGGCGGTCGTCGATATCGTCAGGCACGGCAAAGCACCATTCGGCCGGCCGTACCAGATATTGCTGCCAAAGGCCGCTTGCGCCGATCGGGATCACGCGATCGCCGGGCTTCAAGGTCGTAACGCCAGCGCCGATGCGGCTGACGGTGCCGACGCCCTCGAAGCCGGGCACGAAGGGCAGGGTCGTCCGGGCACTATAGGCGCCGGTGACGGGAATGAGGTCGGAGGGATTGATGGCCGACAGGGAGAGCGCGATCTCGACCCCGCCGTGCCCCGGCGGGATTCGCTCGGCATCGACGAGCGCAATCACTTGTCGCGGATCGCCGAACTGGCTAACGAGGGTGGAGCGCATTCTAAGAGGACCTCGCATGGACGGCAGGGAGCGGGAAAACGTCACGGAAATCCGCATTCCGTTTCGCGATATAGACATGCATGGCCACATGCACAATGCCGCCTACTATGCCCATGCCGAAGCGGCACTTTCCCAACTCTGGCGGCACCGGCCGTCGGTCGTCCATGAGCCTGCCTATCTCGTTCGCCGC
Source organism: Ensifer sp. 1H6 (assembly GCF_001976035.1). Taxonomy (NCBI): domain Bacteria; kingdom Pseudomonadati; phylum Pseudomonadota; class Alphaproteobacteria; order Hyphomicrobiales; family Rhizobiaceae; genus Ensifer; species Ensifer sp. 1H6. Next base: position 8,891 of record NZ_MOAI01000010.1, read on the forward strand.
TCGGCCTGTGTCTTCCATCGCGGCCTGCGCTATGACGAGCCGGCGCGCTTCATCGTTACTGTCGCCAAGATCGGCGGAAGCTCGGTGAGCTTTGCCGTGCGCGTCGAGGCGGCCGGCCAGCTTGCGGCAGAACTCGAGATTGTCTGGGTTGCCGTCGATCGCGAACGGCACACGCCGCTGCCGGTGCCGGCCGCAACGCGCGAATGGCTCGGCAGCTACATTCTCTGAACCATCACGAACCTATTCGGTAGGCCGCAGGCTGCGGAACAGCGCGACGCCGCCCATGCCGCCGCCGATGCCCATCATCGCCAGTGCCTGCGTTTCGCGCGGGACTGCCAGCATCTGCGTGAACAGCCGCACCACGAGGATCGCGCCGGATGCGCCATAGGGATGGCCGAGGGCGATGGCACCGCCGTCGAGATTGACCCGTTCCGGCGAAATATCGAGTTGATCTAGGCTGCCGAGCACCTGCGAGGCGAAGGCCTCGTTGAATTCGATGAAATCAATCGCATCGACATCAAGCGCCGGATTGCGCGCTTTCAGTTTTTCCATCGCCGGCACCGGGCCGAGCCCGAGCAGATCGGGATGCACACCGGCGGTCGTCGCATCGATGAATTCGAGCGCAAAGGAAAGCCCCAGGCGTCGCGCTTCGGCAAGGCTGGTCACCAGAACCATCGCTGCGCCGTCGTTGATCGGGCAGGCATTTCCGGCGGTCACCGTGCCGTCCTGGACGAAGACGGGTTTCAGCCGCTGCAGGGTTTCGAGCGATGCATTGGCGCGCGGGCATTCGTCGGCCTCGACGATCCCCGCAGTCGTTTCGATCGGTACGATCTCGCGCGTAAACCGGCCCGCGCCCTGGGCGGCGACGGCGCGTCGCTGGCTTTCGAGCGCAAACGCATCCTGTCTTTCGCGGGAAATGCTGCAGGCTGTGGCGACGTTTTCGGCGGCAACGCCCATGTCAGGGTCACCGATCTCGTCCGGTGCCATGCGCGAACGCTTGATCGGTTGAGGCTCTTCGCCAGGGGTCGTCGGCGGCCTCAGGCGAATATGGGCGCGACTGGCGCTTTCGGTGCCGCCGGCAAGGTAGAAGCGACCGGCGCCCGACTGGATGAGACGGGCGGCAAGGGTGATGGCCTCGAGCCCGGCGCCGCACTGCCGGTCAATGGTCAGGCCGGGTGTCGATACCGGAAGTCCGGCCTCAAGTGCCGCCAGCCGTCCAAGGTTGCCGGCGCAGTTGGCGGCATTGCCGAGGATGACGTCATCGAGCGCCTCCGCCGCCAGGCCGACATCGGCGAGGATGCGGGTGATCAACGGCGCAGCGAGCCGTGCCGGCTCGACCTCCGCGAGCACGCCGCGCACGCGCCCAACAGGCGTACGCAGGGCCGCCACGATCACCGGTGTGCGCGATGGGTCAGACGAAGGGCTCAAGGGCGTCATGTCCGTCCACAATCCATTGCTTGAGAGTCCCGGCGGCCACCTTACCAGATTGCGTCATCGGTAAGGTATGGCAAAGCCAGATCCGTCGTGGATGTTTATAGCGCGGCAGATGGCTGTCGAGATGACGGTCGAGCGCCGCTCGGTCGATTGTTGCACCATTCGGCTCGATGACGGCGACGAGTTCGCTGCCGAGATCGGGATGGTCCAGTCCGAGAACGAACGCCGCATGCACATCGGCATGCCCGACAAGCGTCGCCTCGACCTCCTGCGGATAGATGTTGTTGCCGCCGGAAAGCACCATGCCGCCGGAGCGCCCGACGAGATGCAGCGTGCCGTCGGCACTAAGGAATCCGAGGTCGCCGACGGTTGCGAGCCTGCCGACACGCCTGAGGCCCGCACCATCTCCGGTGCCGATATAGCCGCTCGAAATCAGGTCGCTGTTGACGAAGATCGTGCCGGCTTCGCCTGACGGTAGCGGCTTTTCGCTCTCGTCGAGCACGATTAGGCCGACACCGGGAAAGGCGCGTCCGACGGCGGTCGCCGATGCTGTGTCGCCGGGACCGGCAACGCTGATGAAGCCGAGTTCGGATGCTCCGTAATACTCGACGATGTCAGCTTGCGAAAACGGTGTCGCAGCGGCTGCGCGATCGGCGGGTGTCAGCTTGGCGCCGGCAACGGTGATCTTCTGCACCGACGCCAATGCCGCATGGGAAGGCGATGCGCAGAGCCGCCTCAGCATCGTCGGTACCAGCACGAGCCGTCTGACATCCTGCGAGGCGATGGTCTCGGACGCACGCGCCGCATCGAAATGCGCCATGCCGACGAATTCGGCGCCGGCAACAAGCGTTTCGGCGAACGCATAGAGCGTCAGCCCATGGGCGAGCGGGCCGGGGGCGAAGGTGCGCGTGTCGCTGTTAATGCCAAAAAAATCCTGGCCCATCTTCAGGCTGCGCCGCCAGGACCCGCGATCGCGCACGATCGCTTTCGGCATGCCCGTGGTACCGGAAGTGAAGACGACGAGAAACGGCTCGTCATCGGCGCCGATGGCGATCGGCGTCATGTCTTCGTCTGAACCGGCGGCGAAAAGCAGGCTTTGACCGGAAGCGGTCGCATCGAGCCGCAGCCCCTCGCCGTCGGCGCGAACCGTGATGTCGGGGCGCAATTGCTCACGCATTGCCGCCCGCGTTGTCTCCGGCAGATGTGGGTCGATCAAAACAACGCAATGCCCGCCTGATGTTGCGGCGACGAATGCGGCAGCGAAAAGGGGATGGTTGCCGATCTCCAGTGCGATCAGCTTTGTGGTGGCGGGCAGGACGTTTTTATTCCCGGTGTCTGCCGTCAATCTCCCGAACGCGGAAACGAGCTGCCGGCGCAAAGCGCAAGCTCCCGGAATGTGAAAACCCGGCCTTCCATGCGGAAGGCCGGGACTTGCGGGATTTGTTCCGCGTGGCGCGCAATGGCGGCGGCAAACGGCATCGGTTCAGGCGCGAACCGGCAGCAGCGGATAGCCGGCGAAGACGGCGCGTGCGGCAAGCGTCGCGATGGCGGCCTTCAGCAGGTCGCCGGGAAGGAATGCGAGCGAACCGGTGGCAACCGCGAGCAGCGGCGTGCCGGTGACGGCCGATACCCAGGGCATGCCGATCGCATAGAGCACGACGATGCCGCCGATTACCGAGGCGAGGAAGAAGCCGACGAACTGGTGCAGTTCAGCCTGGCCTTCCCGGACGAAGCGCTGCGCGATCAGGCCGGTGACGAAGGTGGCAACGACCCAGCCGAGAATGAAGCCGCCAGACGGGCCGGCAAAGACGGCGAGACCGCCACGACCGCCTGATAGCACCGGCAGACCAATGGCGACGAGCAGAATGAAGAGCAGGAAGGCGAAAGCGCCGCGCTTGGCGCCGAGAATGCAGCCGGCGAGCATCACGCCCATGGACTGCGCGGTGATCGGCACGGGAATGAAGCCGAGCGTGATCGGCGGAATGAGGCCGAGCACGACGACGATCGCGGCAAAGAGGGCGATAAGGACGAGATCTCTGGTGTTCATGCTGTTCCGGTTCCTTGCTTATTAGGATGCGCGAATTTATTGACGGCGAAAACCACGCGCGTCAATCGCCGCGGCGATCGTATCCGCATCTTTGAGCGTCAGGATGATCAGTGGTCCGATGATCGTCAACGGTCGCACCGGCAGCCCACGCGCCCGGTGTGCTTCGCGAATGGCCTGATAGCGCGTGAAAATGTCTGGCACAAAGCGCAGGACGAGCCCAAGCGCCAGGCTGACATCGGCAGCGCGCACCCAGCCCAGGCGTTCGAAGGGCGTCAGCAGCACCGTGATCTCGTCCATGAAGCCGCCGATCGTCGTCGTTGCGGTCACGGCAGCGGCGAAAAGCACCAGGGCCATCAGGCGCAGGGTCAAGACGGCGACTTCGTTCAAGGGGAGAAGGAAGAGGTTCACGGCCGCGAGAAAGAAGATCGTGAAGAAGACGAAGCCGACGCGTTTCAGCGCTTCGCGCCAGGAAAGGCCGACCGAGAGATAGAGCCCGCCGGAAATCACAAAGGCGATCAGCTGCACGACGAGCGAGCTGGTGAGGAAAAGCAGGATGCTGAGCGCCACCAGTGCCAAAAGCTTCGCACGCACCGGCAGCCGGTGCAGCCAGCTGTTGCCCTCGATGTGCAGGCTCGTCAGCATCCGGCGATCTCGTGGTAGTGGCGGATCGTTTCCTGCGGCGCGCCATCGGCGGCAAGCCGTCCTTCGTGGAAGAGCAGCAGGCGCTCGACATTTTCGACCAGCGGCAGGTCGTGGGTGATGACCAGCGTGTCTTCGTCAAGTGTCGCGATCGTGTCGGCGACGCGCCGCCGGTTGCGTAGGTCGAGCTGGTTGGTCGGCTCGTCGAGGATCAGGATTTTGGGATCGGTGACGACGACGCTGGCCATGGCGATCAGCTGGGTCTCGCCGCCGGAGAGTTCGTGAACCCGGCGCCGCGCCAGGTGCTCGACGCCGAAGCGCGACAGCACCGCTTGCGTCCGCTTGTCGATTTCCTCGCCTTTGAGGCCGCGGTTCTTCAGGCCGAAGCCGATGTCATCGGCAACGACGGGCATGATCAGCTGGTGCTGCGGATTCTGGAAGATGAAGCCGGCTTCGGAAAGCACGGCGCGCTCGTCCTTGACCGTATCGAGGCCATTGACGGTGACGCTGCCGGCAGAAGGTTTGACTAGACCGTTGATCAGCCGCGCGAAGGTTGTCTTACCGGAGCCATTGAGGCCGATAATGCCGACACGCCTTTCGGTGATCGTCAGCGTCAGCGGCTGCAGCGCCACCCGTTCGCCGAAGCGGACCGAGCAATCGGTAAAGCGGATGTCCATCCCGTCCCTCGCGGTTTGCGGTTGCTCTATAGGCCAAGTCGGCGGACAAGGGCAATGCGCTTTGCGCCAAGGTTCCGTTTGAAATATGGGAATAAAAGCCTACTCTTTCTCCCATGACGATTCGGCTCTCCAATAGCGATGCCCGGCGCATCTTCCTCGCAAAGCAGGGCCTTTCCGGCGCGCCGCACCGCGCGCTCGGCAAGGATGGCCTACTGAAGCTGATCCATGACATCGGCTTCGTTCAGGTTGACAGCATCGCGACGGTGGAACGCGCCCATCATCAGATCCTGTTCTCGCGCAACCAGACCTATCGCCGCGAACATTTGACATCGCTGCTTGAAGACGACCGCGAACTGTTCGAGCACTGGACCCATGACGCTTCGATCATCCCCAGCAGCTTCTACCGCTACTGGAAGCACCGCTTCAAATGGGAAGGCGAGACCATCGTCGACCGTTGGAGCAAGTGGCGCGGCGAGGGATTTGAAAAAGGCTGCGACGAAACCTACGAGCGCATCGCCAAGGGCGGTCCCGTGCTTGCCCGCGACCTCAAGGAGGCCGAACACGAGTCCGGCGGCTGGTGGAACTGGCATCCGTCGAAGACTGCGCTTGAGGTGCTGTGGCGCACCGGCAAGCTGGCGATCGCCAGGCGCGAGAATTTCCAGAAGGTCTACGACCTGACAGAGCGGGTGATCCCGCCGCACCACCAGGATGGCGAGGTGGAGCATCACGAGTTCATAGACTGGGCCTGCCGCAGCGCCCTTGAACGCTTGGGCTTTGCCACCCACGGCGAAATCGCCGCGTTCTGGGATCTGGTCTCTCCGGACGAAGCGAAGGCCTGGGTGGCGGAACATCGCGACGAACTGATCGACGTGTCGATCGAGCCGATCGACGGCGGCAAGCCACGGTCGTCCTATGCGCTTGCGGGTTTTCCTGACGAGCTTGGCGATATTCCCGACCCGCCGGGCCGCGTGCGCGTGCTGAGCCCGTTCGCTCCGTTGCTGCGCGACCGCAATCGCACCGAGCGGCTGTTCGGCTTCTTCTATCGCATCGAGATCTTCGTGCCTGAGCCGAAGCGGGAATACGGCTACTATGTCTTCCCGCTGATCGAAGGCGATCGCCTGATCGGCCGCATCGACATGAAGGCCGACCGCAAGCGCGGCAGTCTCGATGTGCGCCGGCTCTGGCTGGAGCGTGGCGTCAAGCCGTCCTCTGGGCGCATGGAGCGCATAGATGCAGAACTCGAACGCGTCGCCCGCTTCGCCGGGGTCGAGCGCATCGAACGCCTCGATGGCTGGAACGCTTCGCTCTCCTGATCGATATTTTTCTTGGCTTGAACCGCTCGCCTTCCTAAATGGAGGCCATCGAACTTATGACGCGGGAGCGCACGACTATGAACACCGATCTGATGAGCCTCTTCGATGCCGACGAGGCAGCGATCCGCAAGGTTCTGTCGGAGACGCTTGCCGGCGCCGACGATGGTGAGCTGTTTCTCGAACATGCCCAGGCCGAAGTGCTCTCCTTCGACAACGGCCGGCTGAAGGGCGGCAGCTTCAACACCGACCAGGGTTTTGGTCTGCGTGCGGTCGCCGGCGAATCGGTCGGCTATGCCCATGCCGGTGAGCTGTCGCTGGCAGCACTTCGCCGTGCCGCCGATGCAGTCGGCCAGGTGACGCGCGGTTATGCCGGCTCCTATGCCGCAGCGCCGCAACGCACCAACACGAAGCTCTATGGCGACGAAAACCCGATCGGCGAGCCGAGCTTTGAGGCGAAGGTCGCGCTTCTGCAGGAAATCGACGCCTATCTGCGTGCACGCGATCCCAAGGTCAGGCAGGTGACGGCCTCGATCGCCGCAAGCTGGCAGCTGGTCGATATCCTGCGCGCCGATGGCCACCGGGTTCAGGACATCAGGCCGATGACGCGCATCAACATCTCCGTGGTTGCCGGCGATGGCGACCGTCAGGAAAGCGGCTCCTACGGCATCGGCGGACGCCGCGGCTTCGGCGACTTCATCACCGAGGAGAACTGGAAGAAGGGTGCCGACGAGGCACTACGCCAGGCGCTCGTCAATCTCGACGCGATCGATGCGCCGGCCGGTACCCTGGACGTGGTGTTGGCCTCGGGTTGGCCGGGTGTGATGCTGCACGAAGCCGTCGGCCACGGCCTTGAAGGCGACTTCAACCGCAAGAAGACCTCCGCTTTTGCCGGCCTGCTCGGCGAGCAGGTTGCTGCCAAGGGTGTGACAGTCGTCGATGACGGTACGATCGAGGCCCGGCGTGGCTCGATCTCGATCGATGATGAGGGCACGCCATCGGGCTACAACGTGTTGATCGAGGACGGCAAGCTCGTTGGCTACATGCAGGACCGGCAGAACGCCCGGCTGATGGGCATGCAGCCGACCGGCAACGGCCGGCGCCAGGGTTATGCCCATGTGCCGATGCCGCGCATGACCAACACCTACATGCTGTCCGGCGACCGGACGCCCGAGGAAATCATCGCCTCGGTGAAGAAGGGCATCTATGCCGTCTCCTTCGGTGGTGGCCAGGTGGACATCACCTCCGGCAAGTTCGTCTTCGGCTGCACCGAGGCCTACATGATCGAGAACGGCAAGATCGGCGCGCCGGTCAAGGGCGCGATGCTGATCGGCAATGGCCCCGACGCGATGAAGCGCGTGACGATGGTTGGCAACGACACCAAGCTCGACACCGGCATCGGCAACTGCGGCAAGGCCGGGCAATGGTTGCCGGTCGGCGTCGGCCAGCCGCATCTGCGCATGGACCAGATCACCGTCGGCGGCACGCAGGCCTAAGGCCGATGGCTCCCTTAGCCTCGCGAGGGCAGCAGCACGCAGTCGTAGGAGCGCTTCTTCAGCGCGCTGCAGGCGGAAGCGGCAGCATCACGGCTGCTGAAGCCGACGAAGCGGGCGCGATAGATGGTGCCGGCGCCTTCGCCCACCGCTTCCGTATAGGGAGACGCCTCCGCCAGCATGTCGCCTCCGGCTGCTTGCGCCTGTGCCAGAAGCGCGCGGGCCGCTTCAGCCGAAGGTGCCGCCGAGATCTGGATCTGCCAGCGGCCGGCGGCTGGAACGACAGCGGCGTTTTCCTCTTCGACCATGGCCGTCGGCCGTTCGGCCGGCACGACCGTCGTGGATGACGCGGCGATCAATGCCGCAACGCTGTCGCCCTTGGCACGATGGGCTGCCGTGAAGGGCAGCGGCACGTCCGACATCGTGGCGGCAGATGCGACCTCGACCTCAGCTGCAGCAGCACTCCGCGTCTTGGCAGCGGCCACCAACTGGCGGCCATTGGAGGCTTTGCCGACATGGCGGTTGAGCAATGCCGCCATCTTGTCGTCGCGGCTGCGCGCCGTGCGCCCGCCCATCACCACGCCGATGACGCGGCGGTTGCCGTCCCTGACGGCACTGACGAGATTGAAGCCGGAGGCATTGGTGTAGCCGGTCTTGATGCCGTCCATGCCGTCATAGCGGTACATCAGGTTGTTATGGCCGCGAATCTTGCGACCGCGAAACGTGAAGCTCGGCGTGGCAAACAGCCGGTATTCCCTGGGGTAATCGCGTATCAGCGCCACCGCGAGCGTCGACATATCGCGTGCGGTGGTCACCTGCCTGCTTGCGGGCAGGCCGGATGCGTTGATGAAGACGGTGCGGCTCATGCCCAGTTGGCGCGCCTTGGCCGTCATTTTCCTGGCGAAGTTCTGCTCCGAACCGCCGAGCCTTTCGCTCATCGCGGCGGCTGCGTCGTTCGCCGAGCGGACGATCATGGCATAGACTGCTTCGCGCACGGTGATCGTGCTACCCGGCTTCAGGCCCAGTTTCATCGGCGGCTGGGCCGCCGCCGCCCTCGATACCTTGATCTTGCTGTCCCAGTTCATGTCGCCGCGCCGGAGCGCCTCGAAGGTGAGGTACAGCGTCATCATCTTGGTGAGCGATGCCGGGTGGTTCAGCGTGTCCGCATTCTCCGACGACAGGACTTTGCCCGTGCGCGCATCGAGCACCAACGAAGCGCTGCCGGCAAACGCCGTCGCAGACCCCAGAGCGAGAGCGCACATCGCCAAAAGGAGGCGGCGGATAGCTTTCATGTCAGTCCCCATCGAAATGCGCCGTCGGACAGGCGCGCTGTGCCTTTTTGTGACAAGGCCGTGTCTTTGCTGCAACTTTGAGGCAGAATGCGATTTCTTCCTGCGACTTTCGTCGGGGTGGTAAACCAGAAATTAACGCCGACGTCCTTCAGCAAGGTTTAACGCTCCCGCCATTAACCTCCATGGTGGTGCACCAGGTCTGGCGCGCCAGGGACACTGTAACGCTTGAAACCCTCCAGACGATCTTCTCCGTAAATCGACCGAGGCGCAAGGAGTTCTGCAGTGATCGATACAGGCTGATTTGAATGGACTGATATGGCGGGTGGGATCACGGCAAGCATCAGGACGAGGGCGCGGCGCGCGGCAATCGCCGGTGGGCTTGAGTTGGCGCACGGTCTAAGCCGCGCTGGCCTGATGCCTGATGCCCGTCGGCGCGGCGCTATTTTCACCCTGCATCACGTCCGCCCGCGGGTTGCCCGGGCCTTTGATCCGAACGCCCATCTCGAAATCACCCCGGAGTTTCTCGATAGGGCCATCACCCGGCTGAAGCGGGACGGCTATCGCTTCATTGCGCTCGACGATTTGCCGACGGCGCTTGCCGACGAGGGTGCAGCGCCCTTCGCCTGCTTCACCCTCGACGACGGGTATCGCAACAATCTCGACCATGCCCAGCCGGTCTTTACGCGGCACGGCGTGCCGTTCACCGTTTTCGTGACCGGCGGGTTCGTCGACCGCACCCATACGCTCTGGTGGGAAACGCTGGCCGATCTGCTCTCGGCAACCACGCAGTTCCGGTTTGATTTCGGTAGCGGCGTGGAGGTACTCAAGGCTGAAAGTAGCGCCGACAAGCACGCGATATTTGGCCGTATGGCCGCCTACATCCACAGTCGCGAGGAAATTGTTTCGGTTGCCGAGCTCGACGCGGCGGCGCTGGAACATGGGATCGATGCGTTGGCTATCACCAAAACGCTGACGCTCGACGAAGCCGGTCTCCGTCTCCTGATTGAAAACCCGCTCGCCAGCCTCGGGGCGCACACCATAAGCCACCGCGCCGTCGCGCGGCTCGGTGATGAACAGGCAAGCCAGGAGATCGAGGCATCCGCCGCCCGCGTCGAAGCCATTGTCGGCCAAAGGCCGCGCAGCTTTGCCTATCCCTATGGGGATCGCCCGGCTGTCTCGCCGCGCGATCAAAGGCTTGCAGCCGATCTCGGCTTTACGGTTGCGGTCACCACCATGCCGGGCACGGTCGCGGCGGCGACGCCGCTAGACGCCTTGCCGCGCATTTCACTTAACGGCCATTTCCAGCGTGCCCGTTACGTTTCGGCGCTCGCCTCGGGCATTCCATTTCGGCTCGGTCGAAGCTAGAATCTTTCCGCTTTAGACGAAACGGAAGCGCTCAAGCTTCTCACTTTTGCGCATTTCCGGGCGGAAAACCGCTGCACACTTTTCCTGGAAATGCTCCAGCCGCCGCCTACCGCGTCCATCATGGGTACATCCGCACCTTTTCCCAGCCACCTTCCGGTGTCTCGCGACGGAACTCCAGGCGGTCGTGCAGTCGGAATGGCCGGTCGTGCCAGAACTCGATCGAGGTCGGGCGGATGCGAAAGCCGGACCAGTATTCCGGACGGGGGATTTCGCCAAGCGCATGGCGGGCCGTGTATTCGGCAACCGCTTTTTCCAACGCGAAGCGGCTTTCGAGCGGACGGGACTGTTTCGAAGCCCAGGCGCCGATGCGGCTGCCGCGCGGTCGCGACTTGAAATATTCGTCCGCCTCGGCCTCCGAGACGATTTCGACAGGCCCGCGCAGCCGTACCTGGCGCCGGAGCGATTTCCAGTGGAAACACATGGCGGCCTTGCGGGCGCCGAGAATTTCGCGGCCCTTCTGGCTTTCGAAATTGGTGTAGAAGACGAAGCCGCGCTCGTCGAAATCCTTGAGCAGAACCATGCGCACATTCGGCAACCCGTCGGGGTCGACGGTCGCCAGCGCCACGGCATTCGGGTCGTTGATCTCGCTGCCTTCCGCGTCTTTCAGCCATGTGCCGAAAAGGGAAAAGGGCTCATTTGCTTCCGTGAAGTCACCGCTTGTTAACTCATTCACCGCCATATTGCCTTCTAACGCCGTGATGTCTGGCGCGGAAACGCTTCGGGATGAGCCCGAGCGGTGTTTCCGCATCGAAAATGTCAGAGCCTGCTTGTTGACTTCCTCGGGAAACGTGCGGCTCTTGCGAGTCTGACAGGATTGCCGTGCAAGACATAGCAAAGTGGATCGATGGCAAGAAGGGGTATTCCTTCTCGGTGATGCGTGGCGCGGCAATTTGCCTGCCCGTGCTCATTATGTCCGGTTGCATGGGAGCCGGCCTCGACATGTTCGGCAGTGGTGTCGATCGCACCGTTTCAACCGGTACCGTTCCCGTTGCCAAAACCTCCGACGGCCTTTCCGATGCGGTCCTGATTCGCAACGCCGTGACCTCAGCCGAACTCGGGCAGGGGTCGCTCAACCCTATTCCCTGGGCAAACGCCACGTCCGGCAGCGCCGGCGTCATCAGCAGCATTCAGGAAGACAACGCCAGCGGCATGCTTTGCCGTCGTTTCACCACGACCCGCCATTCCTATGAGGGCATTGCCAAGTTCGACGGCAGCACCTGCAAGCTCAGCGATGGCGAGTGGTATCTCACCAGCTTCGGTCCGCGCTCCTGAAATCCTGCGTTAACCACGTTTCGGCAAACCGCGGCAGGAACGGTTCGATCGTCGTTTTGACCTGCTCCGTCGTCGCCCCGGCTAACCGATATTTAGCAAGTTCTGCCCATCCTCGCCGCTGAACGGGACGTGCCACAGCACTTGATCCCCGGTTTGAGGCATAAGGCGGGCATCCGGGAGAGGCCGCCGATCAGAGAAGATGGTAGCAAGCCATGCGTGATCCCTATGCAATTCTCGGCGTCCGGCGCACCGCCGGTCAGGACGAAATCAAGGCGGCGTGGCGCTCGGTCGCCAAGGCCATCCATCCCGACCACAATCAGGACGACCCGACTGCCGCCGAGCGCTTTGCCGAAGCAGGCAAGGCCTACGAGCTGCTGCGCGACCCGAAGCTGAGAAGCCGCTACGACTATGCCCGGCGCGAAGCCGAGCTGCGCCGCATGGAGGCGATGAAGGCGAAGATGCGCGGCCCCGAGCCGGAGGAGCAGCCGGTCGATGCGGAAACCGCCGAAGAGGCGGTCTCGCGGATCTTCGGCACAGAGAGCCGTACCAGCGCCGCCAGGCCCGCGCCGAAGCCGGCAGCGGCCAAAGCACCCGAAAGGCCAGCCGCTGCCCCCGAGCCGAAACCCGAGCCTGTCACTGAGCCGAAGCAGGAGGCGGTCGCCAAGACGGAGCCGCCGCTGATGCAGCGTGCCGCAGCACCCGCCGCCGAGCTGGTGGCCGCCATCGTCAGACGCATTCGCGGCCGGGCGGCCAAACCCGCCGACAAGGTTCCAGATCTCGCTGTCGATCTGACCGTCACCATCCAGGACTTGATCGATCGTCAACGCCTGTCCTTGGAATTGCCCGACGGTGAAACCTTCAAGGTCCAGATACCGCCGGGTGCCGTCGACGGACAGACGATCCGCCTGGCGGAGCAGGGCTATCGCGTCACCCGCATGACACGCGGCGACGTCGTCGTCACCCTGCGCGTCGACCAGAGCGGCGATTTCCGAACCAGTGGACTCGATCTGTTCACGACACTGTCCGTCGATCTGCAGAGCGCCGTGCTGGGCTGCGAGCATGTCATCGCTACGCCGATCGGTGAGGCGACCGTTGTCGTTCCGGCCTGGTCCGGGTCGGACAAGGTCATTCGCGTCGACGGCTTCGGGCTGCCGGGTGCCTATGGCGCGCGCGGCGATCTGCTGGTCGAGTTGCGGCTCATTTTGCGCGACACGCCTGATGACAAGGTCACCGACCTCATGAAATCGCTGCGCGACGGCTTTTATTTGTGACGGTTTGCTGACACACTGAACCAATATTACGGGGACTAACAGTTCCTGATCCCGGCCGCGCTTGAACCACCGGAGCGGCTATGCCATAGGCAATTCTCGACAATTTGCCGCACGCGCGCTGACAGCGCAGATCTGGCGTTTTTGAATTTTGTGAAGTCTGGCGTCGGCCATCGTCGATGCCGGCAGATAGTATTGGGGACAATGCATGGCTCAGGCATCGGGTTTGATGAAGGGCAAGCGTGGCGTCATCATGGGCGTCGCGAACAACCGTTCGATTGCATGGGGGATCGCGAAGTCCATCCATGGCCAGGGCGGCGAAGTTGCTCTGACCTATCAGGGTGATGCACTGAAGAAGCGCGTCGAGCCGCTCTTGGCGGAAATCGACGGTTTCATGGCCGGCCACTGCGATGTCAGCGACGAAGCCACCATCGACGAGGTTTTCTCGACGCTTGAAAAGCACTGGGGCAAGATCGACTTCGTCGTTCACGCGATCGGTTTCTCCGACAAGGACGAACTGACCGGGCGCTACGTCGACACGTCGCCGGAAAACTTCGCCAAGACGATGCAGATCTCGGTCTATTCCTTCACCTCGGTCGCCCGGCGCGCTGAAAAGCTGATGACGGACGGCGGCTCGATGCTGACGCTGACGTACTACGGCGCCGAAAAGGTCATGCCGAACTACAACGTCATGGGTGTCGCCAAGGCCGCGCTCGAAGCGAGCGTCAAATACCTGGCGGTCGACCTTGGCCCGAAGAACATCCGCGTCAATGCGATCTCTGCCGGCCCGATCAAGACACTGGCCGCCTCCGGTATCGGCGACTTCCGCTACATCCTGAAGTGGAACGAGTACAACGCACCGCTGCGTCGCACCGTCACCATCGAGGAAGTCGGCGATGTCGGCCTCTACATGCTGTCCGACCTGTCGCGCTCGGTCACGGGTGAGGTTCACCACGCCGACAGCGGCTACCATGTCGTCGGCATGAAGGCGGTAGACGCTCCGGATATCTCCGTCATCAAGGATTGATCGGCGCCGCCGACCGGCCCGAACAGCCTCCTGCCCGGAGCGAAATGTTGTGCTGATCTATGTGATCCGTCACGGACAAACGGACTGGAATGCGGAAAGCCGCCTCCAGGGGCAGAAGGACATCCCTCTCAACGATACCGGCCGCCAGCAGGCGACCGGAAACGGGCTTGCGCTTGGTGCCATCCTCGGCGCCGACGCCGCGCAGTTCGACTTCGTCGCGAGCCCCCTCGGTCGCACCCGCGAAACGATGGAGCGCCTTCGCCGGGCCATGGGTCTTGATCCCACCGCTTACCGCACCGACGACCGGCTGAAGGAAGTCTCCTTCGGCGATTGGGAAGGTTTTACGCTACCGGAGCTGAAACGGTCCGTGCCGGAGCGCATCGCCGAGCGACGCAAAGTGAAATGGGATTTCATCCCGCCCGGCAATGATGCCGAAAGCTACGAGATCCTGTCCTGGCGGATTGCCGCATGGCTCAAGGACGTGAGCAAGCCGACGGTCTGCGTCAGCCATGGCGGCGTCATCCGTGCGCTGTTCAAGCTTTTTGGTGAGATGGACGAAGATGAGGCGGCTTCTGCTGCCATCCCGCAGGATCGTCTGTTGCGGATTGCCGGAAATTCCATCGGCTGGATCTGAGGCTTCCGTCCTGAACGGACCGGTAGAAATGCTCTACCTTTTTGTTTCCACGCATTTCCTGACGGAAAACCGCTTCGCACCTTTCCTGGAAAGCTCTGACGAAGCCGGGTCAGCACACCCGCCCCTCAAGGGGCGGGACTTGGGTTCTTAAATAGTCTTACTGAACGATTTCCAGATCGTTGATCACGCGCTTGCCGTCGACCTCAGTGTAGAACACGAGAACTTTGACGCCGGCGGTGAGACCTTCAAAATTGAATTCTTCAGGCGCCTGATAGCTTTTGCCGTCGTCGAGCTGAAGGCTGAGGCGATCGGTATCGACCCCGGTAATAACGGCCTCTACATCGGCACTTTCGGCAACGGCCGACAAAGGCGCAAGCAAGCCGGCGGTAGCCATGAGCGCGGCAATGACAAAACGCATCTTTCTTGCCCTTTTCAATGTATCTGCGATTATTCTTGTCATCACCCTTTGATCCCCGATTGTGGCAAAAATTGCCTTGCACCGTAGCTTTTGACAGGCTTTCCCTCCATTTCGGGGATGCCCGGCCGGTTGATGGAGACTGAACGCCAAACGTGCAGTTTTCAAGCATTCCGCCGGCTGAGCCGGCGGTGCATCAGCACTGTATCCCCATGAATTGTAGGGTTTTCCAAAGAAATGTGACGAAAGCCAATCTTAAGACTCGATCGCTACCTTCGGTTGGGGATCGAGGGGAATAGAGTGAAGATTGTTGACGTTCTGCGCCAACGCATTCGGGCGGCAGCCAGATTTGCGAAACCGTCGCTGATACCGGCCGCCATCGCGGGCATCGTCGTCTTTAGCGGCGGCCATGTCTATGAGCGCCAAAACCGCGAAAACGCCCGCAGTGATCTCAGGATCGACGTCGAGAATGAACTGAACCTCATTGCCAATCGCCTCCAGTCGGAGGTCAATACCAATATTGCGGCCCTCAACGGTTTCGCCAACAGCATTGGTGTCCATCCCGAGATGACCGCCGATGATTTCACCATCATGTCGACCAAATTGCTGCTGCAGAATCCGCAAATGGTGCGTGCGTCGGCGGCCCCGGGCGGCGTTGTTCGCATCGCCTTTCCGCGCGAAAGCCAGCAATGGTTCGTCGGCACCGACTTCAACAAATTCGGGGCGACTCGCCGCGCCGTTGAGCGCGCATCGTCCACGGTAAAACCGGTCATGATCGGGCCGATCCGTTTGCCGAGCGGGCGCAACGGCTTTGAACTCTTCCTGCCGGTCTTCGCCAAGATCCAGGGGCGCATGGAGCGATGGGGCTACGTTGAAGCAATCCTCGATGAAAGGGCTCTCTACCGATCCGCCCGCCTGCTTGAGGAAGGTGTCGAAACGCCGGAATTCACCGGCGACCACCGTCATGTCGACGTGCATCTCGCAATCCGCGACGTGTCGGAACCGGAGCGTATCCAGGATGCCTTCTTCGGTGACGACAGTGTGTTTCGAATGGCACCGGCCAAACGCCAGCTCACTCTGCCTGGTGGTGTCTGGGAGTTGGCGGCGACACCGATCGGCGGCTGGGAAAAGTTGCCCCAAAACAGCAGGGACCTGCGCTTGGCGATCGCGGCGGCGGTCGCCGTCGTTGTCATTCCTATTCTGCTGGCCGGCGGGCTGGTCAACGAGCGCCAGCGCAACATCGCCAAGCTCCGGGCGCGCGAAGGCGAGGTGATGACGCTTTCGCATCGTCTCAACCTGGCGCTCGAAGCTTCCAAGATCGGCATATGGGAGATCGACCAGGCCACGCAGGAGCGCTCCTGGGACGATCGCATGTTCCATCTGCATGGGCTTACGGTCCATGATGACGAGCCGACCTACGATGAATGGCGCTCGACCGTGCACCCGGATGATGTCGGTATCGCCGCCAACGCGCTCTTCCGCAGCCTTGATGAGGGCCTGGAGTACCGCTCGCAGTATCGGGTCGTGCTGGCCGACGACAGCATACGCCATATCCGCAATGTCGGCTCCGGCCATCAGGGGGTTGATGGCCGGTCCAAGATCACCGGCATCAGCTGGGATGTCACCGATGACGTGCTCAAGAATGAAAGGCTTGGGGCTGCCAAGGCCCAGGTTGACCAGCAGAACCTGGAGCTCGAGCAGGCCCTCATGGGGCTTTACGAGCGCGAGCAGGATCTGGAAAAGCTGTCGCGTCGGCTCGATCTGGCGCTCGACAGCTATCGCTGCGGCATGTGGGAAGCGGATCTCGACAGCAACGTCACCTATTGGGACGAGCGCATGCACCAGCTCTACGGGTTGGTCTACACCGACGGCGCAACGAACGAAGCGACATGGCTCAACGCGCTGCATCCCGACGATCGCGGATCCGCGCTATCGGCGGTCAACACGGCGATCGGCGCGCGCGAAACCTATGTACACCAGGCCCGCGTGGTGCTGACGGAGGGCGCTGTCCGCCACATTCGTTCGGTCGGCAAATTGCATGTCTCGCCGGAGGGGCGCAGGAAACTGGTCGGCATCGCGCTTGATGTGACCGACGACGTGGTGATGACCGAGCAATTGCGCGCCGCCAAGGCGATGGCCGACGCCAAGAATGCCGAGCTCGAACAGGCACGCATCCGCATCGAGCACAATTCGCTGCACGATCCGCTGACGGGCCTGGGCAATCGCCGGATGCTGGACAAGGCGCTTGAGCGTCTGACCGGCCAGAACACCGATGCGCTCCAGAGCATTGCCATCCTTCACATCGACCTCGACCGTTTCAAGCAGATCAACGACACGCTCGGCCATGCGGCCGGCGATGCGATGCTGGTTCATGCGTCGGAGATCCTGCGTTCCAACATGGCGCCGGGTGACATGGTGGCGCGCATCGGGGGCGACGAATTCGTCGTCGTCGTCACCGGCGCGCCGGGCGCTGCCGAACTTGCGGCGCTCTGCGATCGGATCATCGCGGAAATGCGCCAGCCCGTCGATTACAACGGATTTCCCTGTCGCTTCGGCGTCAGCATCGGCGTCGCCGTGGCCCGCCAGGCGCATGCCGACGCACGCAAGCTGCTGGTCAATGCCGACATGGCGCTCTACCGGGCGAAGGAAAACGGCCGCAACCGCTATCAGTTCTTTACCCAGATGCTCCAGGCTGAAGTCGTCACCGCCAAGCGCGTCGCCGATGAAATCCTCGAAGGCATCGAGCGCGACGAGTTCGTGCCCTGGTACCAGCCGCAGTTCGACGCCTCGACATTGGCACTCTCCGGTGTGGAAGCGCTCATCCGCTGGCGCCATCCGCGCCAGGGCATTCTGACGCCGGACAAGTTCCTGGCGATCGCCGATGAACTGAACGTCACCGCGGCGCTTGACCGCCTCGTCCTGGAGAAATCGCTGGCCGACCAGATGCGATGGGCGGCTGCCGGTCTGCGGGTGCCGAAGATCTCCGTCAATGTCTCGGCCAAGCGCCTGCAGGACGAGCGGCTACTCGCCTCGCTCGAAGGCTTGAGCATCGTGCCGGGGCAGATTTCCTTCGAGCTGGTGGAGTCGATCTTCCTCGATGAAAGCGACGACATCGTCACCGCCAATATCGAGGGTATCAAGAAGCTCGGTATCGACATCGAGATCGACGATTTCGGCACGGGCCATACGTCTATCGTCAGCCTGCTCAAGATCAAGCCGAAGCGGTTGAAGATCGACCGGCAGCTCGTGGTCCCGGTTCTCGGCGCCCGCACCGAACAGGCGTTGATCCGGTCGATCATCGATATCGCTCGCTCGCTCGGCATCGAGACGGTGGCAGAAGGGGTCGAGACCATGGCACATGCCGAGATGCTCGGCATTCTCGGCTGCGATCTGCTGCAGGGCTATGCCTTCTCGAAGCCGCTGAGCGCAGAGAACTTCTTGGCATTTGCGACAGATCGGGGGTTGAGACTCGCTTCCTGAGGCGCTTGCAAATTCCCGATATATGTCCCGCAAAAATATGCCGCGGTTTCGCGCGACACGCCCAGGAACAAGAGAACTGAAGCGCAACGGGTTGATCTGAAAGATCGCGACGTGCCTAAGCGGTGGTCGGAAAGACTTCCCCCTGTCCCGGCTTTGCACTAAGAGAGGGGCGCCCGTACATGAAACATGTACGTCCGTTGCTTCTCAGAGTTCGGTTGCCTTATGTCGCACAATACCTTCGGTCACCTCTTCCGCGTCACCACCTGGGGCGAAAGCCACGGCCCGGCGCTTGGCTGTGTGGTGGACGGCTGCCCCCCCGGCATTCGTTTCACGCTCGGCGAACTTCAGGCCTGGCTCGACAAGCGCAAACCCGGCCAGTCACGCTTCGTCACGCAGCGCCGTGAGGACGATCTCGTCAAGGTTCTCTCCGGTGTGATGCTGGATGAGGACGGTGAGACGATGATTTCCACCGGCACACCGATCTCGATGCTGATCGAAAACACCGACCAGCGTTCGAAGGATTATTCGGAGATCTCCAAGCGTTATCGCCCGGGGCATGCCGACTACACCTACGACGTCAAATACGGTATTCGCGATTACCGCGGTGGCGGCCGTTCGTCGGCGCGCGAAACGGCGGCGCGCGTTGCTGCCGGCGGCATCGCCCGCAAGGTGGTGCCGGGGCTGGTCGTGCGCGCTGCACTCGTCCAGATCGGCAAGCACAAGATCGACCGCGCCAACTGGGATTGGGCCGAGGTCAACAACAATCCGTTCTTTGCACCGGACCCGGCGATCGTGCCCGTCTGGGAGGCATATCTGGATGGCATCCGCAAGTCCGGCTCGTCCATCGGCGCCGTCGTCGAAGTGGTGGCCGAGGGCGTGCCGGCCGGCATCGGTGCGCCGATCTACGCCAAGCTCGACCAGGACATCGCTGCAAACCTGATGTCGATCAACGCCGTCAAGGGTGTCGAGATCGGCAACGGCTTTGGCGCCGCCGAAATTACCGGCGAGGAAAATGCCGACGAGATGCGCATCGGCGAAGACGGCAAGCCGGTCTTCCTGTCCAACAATGCCGGCGGCATCCTTGGCGGCATTTCGACCGGCCAGCCGGTCATCGCCCGCTTTGCGATCAAGCCGACTTCTTCTATCCTCACCGAGCGTCGTTCGATCGACAGTGACGGTAACGAGGTGGATGTGCGCACCAAGGGACGTCATGACCCCTGTGTCGGCATCCGCGCCGTGCCGATCGGCGAGGCAATGGTTGCCTGCACGATTGCGGATCACTACCTGCGTGACCGCGGCCAGACCGGCCGGCTTACTGCATAACTCCTTAAATCGGGATCGATTTAAGGGCAAAATTATGCAGCAACTCAAAGTGTTACGGCGACCCTTGCGCTCCTAGACAGGCGCGCCGCTGTAAGTAATTCGGGAAGAACAAGATGTCCTATGACCAGAAGCGTGTCGTTGATGCCATCCGTGCCTTCGAAGCCGGCGAGATTGTCGTCGTCACCGACGATGGCGGCCGTGAGAACGAAGGCGACCTGATCGTCGCCGCGGTCCATTGCACGCCGGAGAAAATGGCCTTCATCGTGCGCCACACCTCGGGCATCGTCTGCACGCCGATGCCGCGCGAAGAGGCAAAGCGCCTCAATCTCAATGCCATGGTGGCAGAGAACGACTCGGCGCACACCACCGCCTTTACCGTCTCGGTCGACTTCAAACACGGCACGACAACCGGCATCTCCGCTGACGATCGCACGCTGACGGTGCGCAACCTTGCCAACCCCAATGTCGGCCCGACCGATTTTGTGCGGCCGGGCCACATCTTCCCGCTGGTTGCCCGCGAAGGCGGCGTTCTGATGCGCTCGGGCCACACGGAGGCGGCCGTCGATCTCTGCAAGCTCGCAAGCCTGCCGCCGATCGGCGTCATCTGCGAACTGGTCAATGACGACGGTACCGTCACGCGCGGCCCGCAGGTCAGCGCGTTTGCCGAAAAGCACGGTTTGAAGCAGGTTTCCGTCGCCGACCTGATCGCCTACCGTCAGCGCAAGGAAACGCTGATCGAGCAGGGCGGTTCGTTCGACATCGAGACACCCTACGGCATGGCCAAGGGACATTCCTACTCGCTCCCCTGGGATCCGATGCAACACCTCGCCGTCGTCTTCGGCGACATCCGCGACGGCGTCGACATTCCGGTTCGCCTGCACCTTGAAAATGTCGGTGCCGACGTTTTCGGCAAGGACTGCCAGATCGACCGGATCATGAAGCGCATGGCCGAAGAGGGCAGGGGCGTCATCGTCTATCTGCGCGAAGGCTCGGTCGGCGTCGGCGTGTCGCAGACCGCCCGCAAGGGCAAGCATGAACGCGAAGCCCATGACGAGGCGCAGGCTCGTGAAAGCGAGTGGCTGGAGATCGGCCTCGGCGCACAGATTCTGAAGGATCTCGGCATCAGCTCCATCCGGCTCATCGCCTCACGCGAGCGCCACTATGTCGGCCTCGAAGGCTTCGGCATCAAGATCGCCGCGACAGACATCATCTGACGCTGAGCGATTGCACGTCTGCACACCTCGCAAGCCCGGACGAACATCCGGGCTTTTGCTTTTTTTGCGCGGTTCTTGGTGTTCGAAACGAAAAAGCCGCGCACGAGGCGCGGCTTTGAAAATCGGTCTGTGGCGAGTGCCATCACGGCAGGGCGTCGTAGCCTTCGCCGAAGCCTTTGAGGTCGACCGGAATGCCAATGCCTTCTTCCGGCGACTGGAAGACGATGAAGGTTGCCGTCGCGCCGGAACGGAAGGTCTTCAACAGTTCGTCTTCGAGCACGACCTCGGCATAGCAGCCGTCGGAGAAGCAGCGCACGAAATAGGCGCGGCCGATATCCTTGCCGTCGACGTTGAGGCCAAGGCCGTTCGGCAACAGCACGCCGAGCGGCGCCAGAACGCGCAGGATCTTCGCCTTGCGGTCGGCGGTCTTCAGCACGACGACCGAGAGGCCGACTTCCGGCCGGTCCTCGGCGATGACGTTCTGCATCAGGGCGCATTGGTCGGTTGACGCACCTGCCGGCTGATCGCAGACGATCGACCATGCGCCATGGTTGGACTTGACCGTTCCGGGCGCGCCAGCGGGTTGTTGGGCAGCACTCGCCGTAGGAAGGGCGAGGACGGCAAATCCGAGAGCGGCAAGAGCCGACAGTCGGGAGAAAAGGGGCAGGCCCATGTAAACCTCAAAACGTCGAATCATCAGGGCTATTCTTGAAGCGCGCGGGAGAAAATGAAAAGCCCTGTGGGGTACATTCCAGCGCCATATGGCGGAAATTGGGCTCGCGGAGCGCCATTGTCGCGCTGATGTGGCGTGATAGCGCCGTCAGTGGCGCAGACCGGGACATATAAGTCGATTCGCTGGGGGTTCCGAGGGGTGCCTGTGAGAAAAGTCGCATTTGTGCAAAAATGCCGCATGGGGTTGATTGCACAGATGTTGCGGCGTTGGGCAAACTGTGGTTTGAAGCGCTGCAGTATCGCAGGGATTCTGCGTTCCGGTTTGATCCTGATCAAGCGCATTGGGGAGACATATTGTGAAAAATAAGGCTTATGCAGTTATGGCAGCGCTTGCCTGTCTGCTTTTTGCTTCGAGCGCCTTCGCTGACAAGCCTGTCGATTGGCAGACGAACTTTCAGACGGCTGCGACGGGCATTATGGAAGAGATCACGTGGTTTGAGCACTATACCCTGTGGTTCATCATTCCGATCACTCTTTTTGTCCTCCTGCTGCTGATTGTCGTGGTGGTCAAATTCCGTGAGAGCGTCAACCCGGTTCCCTCCAAGACCAGCCACAACACCGCTATCGAAGTTGTCTGGACCGTTGGTCCGGTCATCATCCTGCTATTCCTGGCGATCCCGTCCTTCCAGCTTCTGACCGCGCAGCTGACGCCGCCGCAGAATCCGGACCTGACGGTCAAGGCGACGGGCAACCAGTGGTACTGGTCCTATGAATATGAAGTCGGCGAAAGCCCGCTCTCCTTCGACAGTCTGCTGATGAAGGAAGAAGATCGTGCGGGTCTCGGCAAGGAAGACAAGGCCGAATACCCGCGTCTGCTCGCCGTCGACAACGAAGTCGTCGTTCCGGTCGGCAAGACCGTTCGTGTGCTCGTCACGGCTGCCGACGTCATCCACGCTTTCGCAATGCCTGCCTTCGGCGTTAAGATCGATGCCGTTCCCGGCCGCCTGAACGAAACCTGGTTCAAGGCTGACCGCGAAGGCCTCTATTACGGCCAGTGTTCCGAGCTCTGCGGCAAGGACCACGCCTATATGCCGATCGCCATCCGCGTTGTTTCGCAGGAAAAATACGACGCCTGGCTCGCTGCCGCCGCAACCAATATCGGCGATGCGAACAAGGCGCTCATGGCGTCCATCGACGGCGCGGCCAAGGCCGTTGACGTCGCTGCCAACGCCGCACAGTAATCGGAAGGGGAGCTCGACCCATGGCTGGAACAGCCGCTCATCACGACCAACGCCATGATCACTCCGATCATGGTCACGCAGACCACGCGCACAAGCCGTTGACCTTCTTTCAGCGCTGGTTTCTGTCAACCAACCACAAGGACATCGGCACGCTCTACCTGATCTTCGCGATCATCGCGGGCATCATCGGCGGCACGCTGTCGGTGTTCATGCGCGCCGAGCTGCAGGAACCGGGCATCCAGATCTTCCACGGTCTGGCGCAGATGGTTTACGGCTTCGAGGGCGATGCTGCCATCGACGGCGGCAAGCACATGTTCAACGTGTTCACGACCGCGCACGCGCTCATCATGATCTTCTTCATGGTCATGCCGGCGCTGATCGGGGGCTTCGCCAACTGGATGGTTCCGATCATGATCGGCGCGCCGGACATGGCGTTCCCGCGCATGAACAACATCTCCTTCTGGCTGATCATTCCGGCCTTTCTGCTGGTTCTGCTTTCGATGTTCGTCGAAGGTCCGGCAGGCGCCTATGGTGCGGGGGGCGGATGGACGATCTATCCACCATTCTCGACATCAGGCATGCCCGGGCCGGCGATGGATCTTGTGATCCTTGGCCTGCACATCGCCGGTGCCTCGTCGATCCTCGGCGCGATCAACTTCATCACCACGATCCTGAACATGCGCGCTCCGGGCATGACGCTGCACAAGATGCCGCTGTTTGCCTGGTCGGTTCTGATCACCGCCTTCCTGCTTCTGCTCTCGCTGCCGGTTCTGGCAGGTGGCATCACCATGCTGCTGACCGACCGCAACTTCGGCACGGCCTTCTTCGCGCCTGAAGGCGGCGGCGACCCGATCCTGTTCCAGCACCTGTTCTGGTTCTTCGGTCACCCGGAAGTGTACATCCTGATCCTGCCGGGCTTCGGCATCGTCAGCCACATCGTTTCCACCTTCTCGCGTAAGCCGATCTTCGGCTACCTCGGCATGGCCTACGCCATGGTCGCGATCGGCGCCGTCGGCTTCATCGTGTGGGCGCACCACATGTACACCGTCGGCATGTCGCTCGACACGCAGCGTTACTTCGTCTTCGCGACGATGGTTATCGCTGTTCCGACCGGCGTGAAGATCTTCTCGTGGATCGCGACGATGTGGGGTGGTTCGATCCGCTTCACGACCCCGATGGTCTGGGCGATCGGCTTCATCTTCCTGTTCACCGTCGGTGGTGTCACGGGCGTTCAGCTCGCCAACGCCGGTCTCGACCGTTCGCTGCACGACACCTACTACGTGGTTGCTCACTTCCACTACGTTCTGTCGCTCGGCGCCGTGTTCGCGATCTTCGCTGCCTGGTACTACTGGTTCCCGAAGATGACCGGCTACATGTACTCCGAGTTCCTCGGCAAGCTGCACTTCTGGGTCATGTTCATCGGTGTGAACTTGATCTTCTTCCCGCAGCACTTCCTGGGTCTCGCCGGCATGCCGCGCCGCTACATCGACTATCCGGATGCCTATGCCGGCTGGAACATGGTGTCGTCCTACGGCTCGTACATCGCAGCCGTCGGCGTGCTGATCTTCCTCTTCTGTGTCGCTGAAGCCTTCGCAAAGAAGCGCGTCGCTGGCGACAATCCGTGGGGCGAGGGTGCGAACACGCTGGAATGGCAGCTGTCTTCGCCGCCGCCGTTCCACCAGTGGGAACAACTCCCGCGCATCAAGTGATGGGAAAGAAACAGAAGCCGCCGATCCCGGCGGCTTCACCTCGCCGGAGAACCGGCAAAAGACGGCCCGTATGGGCAAAAGACGATCAAGGACGAGACATGACGGTCATCGACAATCACGAAGCAGTTGGCAGGGGTGGTGCACCGCGCCTGTCCGAGGCCTCTGCACGCGATTATTTCGAGCTTCTGAAACCCCGCGTCATGTCGCTCGTTGTGTTCACTGCGCTTGCAGGCCTCGTGCTTGCACCCGGACATATCAATCCCTTCATTGGTTTCATCGCCATCCTGTGCATCGCTGTTGGCGCCGGCGCCTCAGGCGCGCTCAATATGTGGTATGACGCCGACATCGACGCGGTCATGACCCGCACGGCCAAGCGCCCGATCCCTGCAGGCAAGATCCTGCCCGAGGAAGCCCTCGCCTTCGGCCTGACGCTCTCCGCCTTTTCCGTGATCATCCTCGGGCTCGCCGTCAATTGGCTCGCAGCCGGGTTGCTCGCCTTCACCATCTTCTTCTACGCCGTCATCTATACGATGTGGCTCAAGCGCTCGACGCCGCAGAACATCGTCATCGGCGGTGCTGCCGGTGCCTTCCCGCCGATGATCGGCTGGGCGTGCGTGACCGGCGGCGTATCGGTGGAAAGCATCGTCCTGTTCCTCATCACCTTCCTGTGGACGCCAGCGCATTTCTGGGCGCTGGCGCTGTTCAAGATGGGCGACTACGGCGCCGTCGGCGTGCCGATGCTGCCCAACGTCTGCGGCCAGGCAACCACCAAGAAGCAGATCGTCATCTATGCAGTCCTGACGGCCCTGATCGGCATCTGTCCCACCTTGCTCGGTTTTGCGAGCATCGGGTATGGCGCGGTTGCAGCGGCACTAGGCCTGGGCTTCGTTTGGTATTCGATCGGCGTGCTGCGCATGCCTGAGGCGGATGAGCGCATGCTGCCCGCCAAGAAGCTTTTCGCCTTCTCGATCATGTATCTGTTCGTGATCTTCTCCGCCCTGATGGCGGATCACCTGATCGTCAATATCTGGCTGAATGCCGGGAGTGTTGCCTGATGGAAACCGTCAAGCTGAACGAAGCCCAGAAGAAGTCCCGCCGCGGCCGCAACATTGCGCTCGGTATCGTGCTGGCTGGCCTGGTCGTCCTCTTTTACGTCGTCACGCTGATCAAGTTCGGCAACGGCATGGTCAACTGAGGGAAGCGCGATATGACGACCTCTCAGGACCCTCAGCAGAAGCAGCGCTCCAACGGCGCTATCGTCGGTACTTGCATTGCCTTCGTCGTCGGCATGACCGGCATGGCCTATGCGGCCGTGCCGCTCTATGACATGTTCTGCCGCGTCACCGGCTATAACGGCACGACGCAGCGCGTCGAGCAGGCATCGGATGTCATTCTCGACGAAAAGGTCAAGGTGACCTTCGACGCCAATACCTCCGGCGGCCTGCCGTGGGAGTTCAGGCCGGTTCAACGCGACATCGATGTGCGGATCGGCGAGACGGTACAGGTGATGTACCGCGCCAAGAACCTTTCGTCGAAGCCGACGACCGGGCAGGCGACGTTCAACGTCACGCCGATGCAGGCCGGTGCCTATTTCAACAAGGTTCAATGCTTCTGCTTTACCGAGACAACACTGCAGCCGGGAGAGGAGATGGAGATGCCGGTGGTATTCTTCGTCGATCCGGACATGGTCAAGGCGGTAGAGACCAAGGACATCAAGACACTGACACTTTCCTACACCTTCTACCCACGCGAGCCGTCGAAGCCGGTCGCACAGGTGAAGACGGGCGAAACTGAGAACAAACTTTGACTGGAGGCCCGTTTCGGCTATGCCGAAAGGGCGACAAGAGAAAGACCTATCGGGGATTACTGACATGGCCGATGCACATCAGAAGAATCACGACTACCACATCATCGACCCGAGCCCCTGGCCGTTGCTTGCCTCGATCGGCGCATTCGTCATGGCGTTCGGCGGTGTCGGCTACATGCGCTATCTCTCGGGCGGCTCCTTCAAGCTGTTCGGCGCTGACCTTGCCAATCCGTGGGTCTTCTTCATCGGCCTCACAGTCGTTCTCTACACCATGTACGGCTGGTGGTCGGACACGGTGAAGGAAGCGCACGAGGGTCACCACACCCGCGTCGTCTCGCTGCACCTGCGCTACGGCATGATCATGTTCATCGCTTCGGAAGTGATGTTCTTCGTCGCCTGGTTCTGGGCCTACTTCGACGCCAGCCTGTTCCCGGGCGAAGCCATTCAGGCAACCCGCGCCGCCTTCACCGGTGGTGTCTGGCCGCCGAAGGGCATCGAGGTTCTCGACCCCTGGCATCTGCCGCTCTACAACACCGTCATCCTGCTGCTTTCCGGCACGACGGTCACCTGGGCGCACCACGCACTGCTCCACAACGACCGCAAGGGCCTCGTCTACGGCCTGTCGCTGACGGTCGTGCTCGGCGTGCTGTTTTCCTACGTCCAGGCCTACGAATACGCTCACGCTCCGTTCGCCTTCAAGGACTCGATCTACGGCGCGACCTTCTTCATGGCGACCGGCTTCCACGGCTTCCACGTTCTCGTTGGTACGATCTTCCTGCTCGTCTGCCTGCTGCGCGCGCTGCGTGGCGACTTCACGCCGAAGCAGCACTTCGGCTTCGAAGCGGCGGCCTGGTACTGGCACTTCGTTGACGTCGTCTGGCTGTTCCTCTTCTTCTCCATCTACATCTGGGGTGGTTGGGGCGCGCCGGTCGCTCACATGTAAGAAGATTTGAGCGCAAGCTCTTCTCGATAAGGCGGCTGCGACCATGCAGCCGCCTTATTTTTTGTTTGCATTACGGCGGAATCGATGGGGCGAGCCGACATGAATATTCGCGTGGCTGCGGTGACGACGGCCTGGCTTCTGGCAGGATGCTTTTCAGCCTCTGCCGGCGATCCGGCCGACCGCGTGGTGGTGCACAAGGAGAAGCGCATCCTGCAGCTCTACCGGGGTGGAGAGATGCTGCGCCAGTATTCGGTCGCTCTTGGCGGCAATCCCATCGGTCACAAGGAACGCGAAGGTGACCGGCGAACGCCGGAAGGCCTCTATGTCCTCGATTGGCGCAACGACAAGAGCGGCTATCACCTGTCGATGCACGTCTCCTATCCGAGACCCGAGGATATCAAGGCAGCGGCAGCTAAGGGCGTCGACCCCGGTGGCATGATCATGATCCACGGCCAGCGCAATTATTTCGGCTGGCTGGCGTTTATGACGCAGATGTTCGATTGGACGGACGGCTGCATTGCGGTTACGAATGCCGAAATGGATGAAATCTGGGACCTGGTTCCCAACAACACCCCGATCGAGATCAATCCGTGAGTGACGACAAAGCCCTCTATCCGCCGGTCGACCCGGTCATGGCAGGTATCAAAGGCCATTGCCCGCGATGCGGCCAGGGAAAGCTGTTCGATGGGTTCCTGACGGTAAAGCCCGCCTGCGCCAGCTGCGATCTCGACTATCGTTTCGCCGATTCCGGCGATGGTCCTGTCGTCTTCGTCATCCTGATTGTCGGCTTCATCGTCGTCGGTGCGGCACTGTGGATGGAGGTAAACCTCAATCCACCGCTCTGGCTGCATTTCCTGCTCTGGATACCGCTGGCGATCGTGCTCAGCCTCGGCCTGACGCGCATGCTGAAGGGCATCCTTATCAACCTGCAGTATCGCAACAACGCGCGGCCCGGCGAGATCGACCGTGGCTGAGATCGAGACCAGGAAGAAGGGCAGCCTTGTTGCGCGCCTCGGCGCATTCGCCGTGCTCGCTATCGTCTTCGCCATCCTCATTTCGCTCGGCACCTGGCAGATGCAGCGGCTGCACTGGAAAGAGGGCCTGCTTCAAGCGATCGCTGAACGGCGGTCGGCGCCGCCGGTGACGCTTGCCGAGGTCGAAAAGATTTCAGCCGAAGGCGGCGATATCGATTATCGCACCGTCAATGTTTCCGGCACCTTCGACCACAGCAAGGAGCGGCACTTCTTCGCGACCTACAACGGTCGCACCGGCTACTATGTCTTTACGCCGCTGAATATCGAGGACGGCCGTGCCTTGTTCGTCAACCGCGGTTTCGTTCCCTTCGAACTGAAGGATTCGTCGACCCGTCTCGCGGGCGAGCTTCCGGCGTCCGTGGCCATCCATGGCCTCGCAAGGCCGAAGCTCGCCGAAAAGCCGTCGTCGCTGGTCCCGGACAATGACCTCGCCAAGAATATCTTTTACTGGAAGGACCTCGACACGATGGCATCTTCGGTCGGGCTTCCCGCCGAGAAGGTCGTACCGTTCTTCGTCGACGCCGATGCTACGCCCAATCCGGGTGGGCTTCCGATCGGCGGCGTTACCCAGTTCGACCTGCCGAACAGCCATCTGCAATACGCGCTGACCTGGTACGGTCTTGCCGGAGCCCTGGTCGTCGTCAGCGGCGTTTTTCTGATGCGGCGCAAGCCATAGGCGGGCCTCTACAGCGCCGCGCGTCTTATTATCGCAAAGGTCGCTGTAGCACTTTGATTTGCTGCATGTTTTTATCCTTAAATCGAATAGGACTTAAGGAAACAGGCTGTAGCGCCGTGCTATCCCTGACCGACGCAGTTGGGGGACATGTGGAATGGGTTTGATATCGACGATCCTGATCGCGCTGACGGCGCTGTTGCATCTCGGTTTTCTCGTGCTGGAGATGTTTCTGTGGACGAGGCCTGAGGGACGTTCGGTGTTCCGCATGACGGTGGAGCAGGCGGAAGCGACCCGGGTGCTCGCCGCCAACCAGGGGCTTTACAACGGCTTTCTCGCGGCTGGTCTTTTCTGGTCTCTTCTGCAGCCGGAGGCGTCATTTGCCTTCGAGTTGAAGGTGTTCTTCCTTGTGTGCGTGATCGTTGCCGCTATATATGGCGCGTGGTCCGTCAAGCCGCGCATCCTGTTGATCCAGGGCGGCCCGGCGATTGCAGCCCTTGTTTTCGTTCTACTGGCATCCTGATCCATGGCATCATCCGCGGCAAAATCCCCGATCACCATTCGCCTTTGCGGGCCGCGCGGTTTCTGCGCCGGCGTCGACCGGGCGATCCAGATCGTCGTCCTGGCGCTGAAGGAATTCGGCGCGCCGGTCTATGTTCGCCACGAGATCGTGCATAATCGTTATGTGGTCGAAGGGCTGGAAGCCAAGGGTGCCATTTTCGTCGAGGAACTCGACGAGATCCCGCCGGAGCATCGCAAGCAGCCGGTGGTGTTTTCCGCCCATGGCGTGCCGAAATCGGTGCCTGCGGATGCCGATACACGCAATCTCTTCTATCTCGACGCCACATGTCCGCTGGTCTCTAAGGTGCACAAGCAGGCGATGCGCCACAACCGGCTGGGCCGCCACGTGGTGCTGATCGGCCATGCCGGTCACCCCGAAGTCATCGGCACCATGGGGCAACTGCCGGAAGGCGCGGTATCGCTCGTCGAGACGATCGAGGATGCGGACGTCTATATGCCGCCGGATCCGGAAAATCTCGGTTTTGTTACCCAGACCACACTCTCCGTCGACGACACTGCCGGGGTCATCAAGCGGCTGCATGAGCGCTTCCCCAATCTGACTGCGCCGGCTGCGGACTCGATCTGCTATGCCACCACCAACCGCCAGGAAGCGGTCAAGCAGGCGGCACCCGGCTGCGATCTGTTCCTGGTTGTCGGTGCGCCGAACTCGTCGAACTCCAAGCGCCTGGTCGAAGTGGCGCTGAAAGCCGGCGCGAAAAAGTCCGTTCTCGTGCAGCGGGCAGCGGAAATCGACTGGGATTCGATCGGCGAAATCTCGACCGTCGGCCTGTCTGCCGGCGCATCGGCGCCTGAGGTCATCGTCAACGAGATCATCGAGGCGTTCCGCGAGCGCTACGACGCCGTCGTTGAACTTGCCGACACCGTCGAGGAAAATGAGAACTTCCTCGTCAACCGCGAGATCCGGCACGTGCCGCTGACCGCCGCCGACATGGCCTTCGTCAACGGCGAATAACCCGCATATCTTGCCCGCATTTGAAAGTGAACGACCGTGGCAGTTTACACCGATATCACGGAAGACGACCTGAGCGCCTTTCTCGAGGCCTATGACGTCGGCCAGCTGACGTCCTACAAGGGCATCGCCGAGGGGGTCGAAAACTCCAACTTCCTGCTGCACACGACAAAGGGCGCCTATATCCTCACGCTCTACGAGAAGCGGGTGAACGCAGGTGACCTGCCGTTCTTCCTGGGGCTGATGCATCATCTGGCCGATCGCGGGCTTTCCTGTCCGCTGCCCCTGCCGCGCTCCGACGGCGAACTGCTGGGCGAATTGTCCGGCCGTCCGGCCGCCATGATTTCGTTCCTCGAAGGCATGTGGCTTCGCAAGCCGGAGGCCAAGCATTGCCGCGAGGTCGGCAGGGCGTTGGCTGAGATGCATGTCGCTAGCCAGGGCTTCGACCTGAGGCGCACCAATGCGCTTTCGGTCGGCGGTTGGCGGCCGCTATGGGTCAATTCCGAGGCGCGCGCGACGAGGTGCAGACCGGCCTTAAGGACGAGATTTCCGCCGAGCTTGCGCATCTCGAGAGCCATTGGCCGAAATCGCTGCCGGATGGTGTCATCCATGCCGATCTGTTCCCCGACAATGTCTTCTTCCTCGGCGACCAGCTTTCCGGCCTGATCGACTTCTATTTCGCCTGCAACGATTATCTCGCCTACGATGTGGCGGTCTGCCTCAACTCGTGGTGCTTCGAAAAGAACGGCTCCTACAATATCACCAAGGGCATGGCGCTGCTTTCGGGTTATGAGAGCGTGCGCAAGCTGACGGCGGATGAGGTCGAAGCCCTGCCGCTGCTCTGCCGCGGTTCGGCACTGCGCTTCTTCCTGACGCGCCTCTACGACTGGCTGATGACGCCGGCCGGCGCCTTGGTGGTGAAGAAGGATCCGCTCGAATATTTGACGAAGATCCGGTTCCACCGGGCGATCGTTTCCAGCGCCGAATACGGCCTCCGGATCGAAGAGACCTCTGCATGAAACACGTTGATATTTTTACGGACGGCGCCTGCTCGGGCAACCCCGGGCCGGGCGGCTGGGGCGCGGTGCTGCGCTACGGCGAGGTGGAAAAGGATATGTGCGGGGGCGAGGCGGAAACGACCAACAACCGCATGGAGCTTCTGGCGGCGATCTCGGCGCTGGATGCGCTGAAGAACGCCTGCGAGGTCGACCTGCATACCGACAGCAAATATGTGATGGACGGCATCTCCAAGTGGATCCACGGCTGGAAGAAAAACGGCTGGAAGACCGCGGACAAGAAGCCGGTGAAGAACGGCGAACTCTGGCAGGCGCTGGACGAGGCCAACCGCCGCCATAAAGTCACCTGGCACTGGGTTAAGGGCCATGCCGGCCATCCGGAAAACGAGCGCGCCGACGAACTCGCCCGCAAGGGCATGGAGCCCTACAAGAAGGGGCGCCGTCCGGATCCTCTCGCAAAATGAAAAACGGGCCGCATGGCCCGTTTTTCATTCGCAGTGACGTCTAAGCCTAGAGCTGCTCCAGCATCGCGGCGGCGCCCGATACGGTCGCCTGGCCCGGGCTTTCCTCAAGATTGAGCGTCTTCACCACGCCGTCTTCGACAAGCATCGAATAACGCTTGGAGCGGACGCCGAGCGTGCCGGCGGACAGATCGATATCCATGCCGAGTGCCTTGGTGAACGCGGCATTCCAGTCCGAGAGAAAGTGGATCTTGCCCATGCCGCCCGACGATGTC
The DNA here is from genome assembly GCF_001976035.1 of Ensifer sp. 1H6. Lineage (NCBI taxonomy): Bacteria > Pseudomonadati > Pseudomonadota > Alphaproteobacteria > Hyphomicrobiales > Rhizobiaceae > Ensifer > Ensifer sp. 1H6. Next base: position 41,203 of record NZ_MOAI01000010.1, read on the forward strand.
GCCCAGGCACCCATGACATGCAGGTCGTTGACGGCAACCACGGCGATATCATCGATACCGCGCGACAGGATCGCGTCACGGTTTTCGAGATAGCCGGGCAGATGGTTGAGCGAGCAGGTGGGGGTAAAGGCGCCCGGCACAGCAAAGAGCACGACGCGCTTGCCCTTGAAAAGCTGTTCGGTCGTCACTTCCACCGGACCATCGGCGGTCTTTTCCTTGAAGGTAGCAGCGGGCAGCTTGTCTCCGACGGCAATGGTCACGGCATTCTCCTTGCGTTGCGCGCATGGCCAGACCGGCGTTCCGGCAGGGCGTTGTCGCGGCTTGAGTTGTGCGTCCGGGTGTCTCCGGCGATTGTTTTTGGACCCAACCGCCTGAAACCGGCAAGACTATAGAGGCGCATCAATCAAAGGCAAGGGTCGTTTCCATGCTGCGCCCGCCGGCGCGCACGGTGAGGATGACCGGCTTTCCCTTCAGCGTCTTATCCTTGCCGGAGAGCCGAACGGGGATCTCGGCCTTTAGCTCCGCACCTTCCGCCTGAGTGATTGCCGGCTTGCCGAAGGAGACGCCTGAGGCGCCGGCAAGAAACAGTTCGCGGTGCTCCTTGCCGGTGTCCGGCGGTAGCTTCAACGAGAGGCGCACCGCTGCCTTGTGCTCGTCATAAACGGCGGTTGTCACCTTGAAATCCTCGGAGGGCGGTTCCGGCAGGGCGGCGACTGCACCGTCGATGCGGGCGGCATCGAGCGGGTTGTCGAAGTCGTCATGCTTGAGCGTCAGATTCAGTTCGCCCTGCACCGGGATGCAGATGTCCTCGCAGATCCCGAGGAACACCGAGGCGCGGATCTTCACGTCTCCCTTGCCGTGCAGGCGCTTCAGCGTCAAGGGGAAGGCGACTGACTTGTCGTAGCCGACATAGCGCACCACCCCGTCGTCGAAGGTCTTGGGCACGGGAAAGCCGATCTTTTCAAGAACGACTCCTTCGGCCGGATCAAGCGTGATCTGCGGGGGAATGCCGCTAGCGCCGGGCTCGCGCCAATAGGTCTTCCAGCCGGGGTTCAGCTTGACCTCGAGCGTCGCCGGGATCGTGCCATCCTTTTGCAATGGCGCGGCAACAATGCGGATCATGCCGCCGGTTGATGTCATCCATTCGCTGGTCGCCGCCTGGGCGCTGGCAGGCAGAAAAAATGCGAGGAGAAGGCTTGCCGTGCCGATGCGCTGGACCATGTTCTGATATGTGGGACGTTTGATCATGGCCAAAGCAATATCGCTTTTGCCGGCAACGCTCCAGACGCCCCTTTGGGCGCGGAGATCATAAATGTTTGATCAAGCAGAACAGGGTAAACGCGGTACGTGCATTATTTGGCGGTCGCGACGTTGAAGCGCTTTTCATTTCGCGACGAATTGGTAGGCTGTCCGCATTATGGCGATACCCATGGCACAGAAGAAACGGGAACGCGGTTTCCTTGACGGTCAGTTCCTGATCGCCATGCCTGGGATGTTTGACACGAATTTTGCCCGCACCGTCATCTTCATCTGCGCCCATTCGGACGACGGCGCCATGGGCTTCATCCTCAACCGGCCGCAGCAGCTGACCTTCCCCGATGTGCTGATGCACCTCGAAATCCTCGACGAGGACGAGGCAATCCGTCTGCCGGCGATGACCCGCGATTTCCAGATTCAGGCGGGCGGCCCGGTCGAGACCGGGCGTGGTTTCGTGCTGCACTCTGACGATTATTTAAGCGATTCCAGCATTCCGGTCAGCGACGATATCTGCCTGACCGCCACGCTCGACATCGTCCGTGCGATCTCGCGCGGGGAGGGGCCGCACCGGGCGACGATGATGCTGGGTTATGCCGGCTGGGGTCCCGGCCAGCTTGAGGCGGAGATCACCCAGAACGGCTGGCTGACCTGCCCGGCGCGCGAAGAGCTGATCTTCGACAAGGCGCTCGGCGACAAATACGATCGCGCTCTGGCATTGATGGGCGTCAGCCCGGCGATGCTGTCGATCGAGGCCGGCCACGCCTGATACCCGGCGCGGATCCGGCCATGAACTGTAATCCAGATTGCCTCAATCAGATTCGTCCATGAGACATCCGAGGCTGCGTGTATCCGCAGCCTTGCAGTGGCGCACCCTTGTGGAGCTTAAGCCCGTTTCATCAGCGGAAATCGCTCTTTCAACAGCCGCAGGATCGACTCCGAACCGATCGGCGGGCCGAACAGGAAGCTCTGGCCGTAGTCGCAGCCCATCTGTGAAAGCTGGATAGCGTCTTCCTCGGACTCGATACCTTCGGCCACAACCTGCATGTCGAGTTCGCGTGCCATGGTGATCACCGAGCGCAGCAGAATGCCGCGCTTATCGCTCGGGTCTCGCACCAGCGCCTTGTCGATCTTGATCGTATCGAAGGGGAAGCGGGTGAGATAGGAGAGCGACGAGTGGCCCGTGCCGAAGTCGTCGAGCGCCAGCTTCAAGCCGGCTTCCTTCAGCTTCTCAAGCACCAACCGCGCCTGCTCCGGATTCTCCATGACAAGAGATTCGGTCAGCTCCATCTTCACCTTGGCCGGGTCGCAACGGTTCTTGTTCAGCACGGCACGAACGTCGTCATAGAGCTCGTTGTTGAGCAGCTGCGCGCTGGAGAGATTGATCGACACGAAGATCGGCAGATCGCCGGTCTGGATCTGCCATTCCGTGAGGTCGCTGGTCGCCTTGTCGAATGCGAACATGCCGAGCTGGTTGATCAGGTCGGAATTCTCGGCGATCGGGATGAACTCGGTCGGCGAGACATTGCCGCGCTTGGGGTGATCCCAGCGCATCAGCGCCTCGAAACCGGCAATCTCGGCGTCGCTGAGCCGCACGATCGGTTGGTAGACCAGCGACAGTTCCTTGCGCTCGATCGCTCGCTTGAGATCGGCTTCGAGCTGCATGCGATCCGAGCCGGAGGTTCTAAAGGCTGGACGGAAAGGCTCGACGCGGTTGCCGCCTTCCTTCTTGGCGCGGAACATCGCAAGCTCCGCGTCGTCGATCAGGCCGGCAGCGCTCTGCTCCTGGTCGAGCCAGGAGACGAGGCCGATGGACGCGGTGAGGTTGATTTCGCGGTTGCCATAGTTGAGCGGCACCATGATCGCCTTGCTGACCGCGTCGGCGAAATCGGCGACCTTGGCCGGGTCGCGCTCCGACATCAGGATCAGCCCGAACTGGTCGCCGCCGAGGCGCGCGAGCGTGTCTTGCGGGCGCAGCAGCCGGCGCAGCCGGCGCGTCAGTGCGATCAGGATGTTGTCACCGGCGGCAATGCCGAGCAGGTCGTTGACCTGCTTGTAGCGATCGATATCAATCGCCAGAACGGTCGGGCGTGCGGTCGTGGTGTCGGCCATCAGCAGGATGGCCTGCAGGCGGTCGAGGAAGACCTGACGATTGGGAAGGCCGGTCAGATTGTCATGCAGCGCGTTGTGCAGCAGACGTTCGACCGAGTTGCGCTGCTCGGTGATGTCGATGATCGTGCCGACGCAGCGGATGATCTCGCCATTGGCGCCAAGCACCGGGCGGGCGCGGATCGACAGCCAGTGATAATGGCCATCCTCTGCACGTACACGGAATTCGTGGTTGAGCTTGCCGCGGCGGTGTTCGAGCAGGACGTCGAGCGTGGCACGGAAGCGATCGCGGTCATCGGGGTGCAGGCGCGGCAACCAGTTGCGCAAGGGGCCGTGCATCGAGCCCATGGAGAGACCGAGCTGCAGGGAGATATCGGGAATGGTGACGACGCGGTCACGCGCCACATCCCAGTCCCAGACCGTATCGCCGGAACCCGTCAGCGCCAGCGACTGGCGCTCAAGATCGGAGAACAGGCCCTGCTGGTAGGCGCCGCCGGCAAAGGCGTGCTGCATGACGGTGAAGCCGATCAAGAGCACGATCAGGACGAGGCCGCCGCCAAGTGCTGGCTGGACGATGTCGTTTGCCAGCTGGCCGGTGACGGTCAGCCACGCGCCGAACAGCCAGACCAGAATGAGCAGCCAGGCGGGGACCAGCAGGATGGCGCGGTCGTAACGGTTGAAGCCGAGATAGGCGATCAGCACGATCCCGACCGTTGCCGTCAGTGCGAATGAGAGGCGGGCGATACCCGATGCGATTGCCGGATCATAGACCGCAACGCCGAAGAGCAGGCCAAGGCCGAGGATCCAGGCGAGTGTCGCATAACCCAGATGCTGGTGCCAGCGATTGAGGTTGAGATAGGTGAAGAGAAAGATCACCAGGCCTGCCGCGAGGAACACCTCGGTTCCCGCTCGCCATATTCGCTCGTCGCCGGCCGTGACGCTGATGAGCTTGGACAAGAAGCCGAAATCGACGCAGATATAGGCAAGCACCGCCCAGGCGAGTGCTGCCGTTGCCGGCAGCATCGAGGTTCCCTTGACCACGAACAGGATCGTCAGGAACACCGCGAGCAGGCCGGCGATGCCGAGAACGATGCCGCGATAGAGCGTGAAGGCGTTGACCGTGTCCTTGTAGGCGTCCGGTTGCCAGAGGTAGATCTGCGGCAGCTCAGGCGTCGCCAGCTCTGCGACGAAGGTGATGACCGCGCCTGGGTTGAGCGTGATCTGGAAGACGTCCGAATCGTCGCTCGGCAGCCGTTCGAGCGCAAAGCCCTCGCTCGGCGTGATCGACAGCATGCGTTGCGACCCGAGGTCGGGCCAGAAGAGCTTGGAATTCACCAGGCGAAAATGCGGCGCGACGATCACGCGGTCGAGCTGTTCGCCCGAAACGTTGGCGAGCGCGAAAACCGCCCAGTCGCCCTGGTGGTTCTCGGTGCTGGAACGCACTTCGATGCGCCGGACGATACCGTCAGCGCCTGGCGCCGTCGAAACCTGGAAGGCTTCGCTGCGGCCGCTATAGATCTCGGTCGTCGCGGTCAGGTCGAGTGCGGTGTCTTCGCGTGAAATCTTGACCGGCTCAAGAGCATGGGCAATGCCGCTAAAGGCGCAGAACAGCGTCGTGAGAGCGATCAGAAACGCTGCCAGCTTCGAGGCTGACCATGCGAAGGGCGAGCGGGTTAGAGGCATCAAAGGGGCAATTTCCTGTTCGGTACGGCATCATCGGACAGGAGAGAGAAAAGCACATGGTCACGCCATTGCCCGTTAATCCTCAAGTACTGTCTTAAGTAGCCTTCACGCTCAAAACCGGCCTTTTCAAGGAGCCGGATGCTTCTTGAGTTCTCCGGAATACAGGCTGCTTCAATACGGTGCAACTCAAGGCTCGAAAAGATGTAGGGAATCGCAAGCTTGAGGGCGGCAAACATGTGGCCGTGGCCGGCATGACGCTCGCCCATCCAGTAGCCGATCATGCAGTTTTGCCCGGCACCGCGACGGATGTGGCCGATGGTGATCCCGCCGAGCAGGGTCTCCGCGGGCTTGTGGAAAAGAAAAAGCGGTACGGCCTGGCCGGATGCGAATTCCTGCTCATTGCGGATGACGCGGCCGCGAAAGGCGCTTTCCGTCATTTCGTCGGCGCGCCAGGTCGGTTCCCACGGTTCCAGAAAGCCGCGGCTCTCGCTTCGAAGGTGGTACCATTGGCGATAATCGGCGTAACGGGGGAGGCGGAGCAGGTAATCCTGGTTGGCGATCTCGATCGTCTCGGGCTGTCGCGACAGGAACCGAAAAACCGATCGTGTCATATGTGCCTCCGAGGCCTTCCAGTTGAACGCGCGGAAGATCCTTAACCGCCCGGCGCACGGCGCCCTTTGCGCTGTCGCAAATCCGAGCGTTGCACAACTTTGCGCACAAATCGAATCCGATTTTACGAAAAGTCGCAAACACTTCGCCGGCCGGGCGCCATGGCAGTCCCGGCGAGATCCGGTGGTCCGGATCAGCTTGCGACGGCGTGCGCGACGGTGGTTTTTCCTGTCAGTGACGACAGGATGTCGTTCATCGGCGCCAGCTGTTCGAGTGGTCCGATCGCCGACAGCGTCGGGGCGGTGTCGAAGAACAGGCGACCTGCCAGATCGGTCAGACGCTCGATGGTAATGCCAGACAGGCGCTCCATCAGTTCGTCGTTCGGGATCGGGCGGCCATAAAGCATCATCTGGCGGGCGATCTGGCCAGCGCGTGCGGCCGGGCTTTCCTGGCCCATCAGCAGCTGGGCGCGGATCTGGGCGCGGGCGCGCTCGATTTCCTGCTGTTCGATGTTCATCGACGACTTGCGCAGTTCGTCGACAATCACGGGCATCAGCTCCGGCAGGTTCTCGCCGCCGGTTGCCGCATGCACGCCGAAGATGCCGGTATCGGAGAAGCCCCAATGGAAGGCATAGACCGAGTAACAGAGGCCACGATGCTCGCGCACTTCTTGGAATAGGCGCGAAGACATGCCGCCACCGAGGATGTTGGCGAGGATCTGCGAACAGTAGAAGTCGCGGGCGTGATAGGCCTTGCCTTCGAACCCGAGCAGGATCTGCGCGTCCATCAGGTCGCGGGTCTCGCGGCTTTCGCCGCCAGTATAGATCGCGGTTTCGAGAACCGGCGTTGCCAGCGGCGTGCGCGGCAGCGTCGAGAAGCGCTCCTCGACCTGGCGCACGAAAGCCTCGTGCTCGACGGCGCCGGCCGCGACGACGAACATCCGGTCGGTGGTGTAGTTGCGGCCGAGATATTGGCGGATCTGGTTGGCGGAGAACGACATCACCGTCTCCGGCGTGCCGAGGATCGGGCGTCCGACCGTCTGGTTGCGATAGGCAGTTTCGGCGAAACGATCGAAGACGACATCGTCGGGCGTGTCGTCGGCAGCGCCGATCTCCTGCAGGATCACCTGTTTTTCACGGCGCAGCTCTTCCTCGTCGAAGCTCGATTCGGTGAGGATGTCGGCAAGGATGTCGACGGCCAGCGGCACGTGATCCTTGAGGACGCGTGCGTAATAGGATGTCGTTTCGGTCGAGGTCGCGGCGTTGACTTCGCCGCCGACATTCTCGATTTCCTCGGCGATCTGGCGGGCGGTGCGCCGGCCGGTGCCTTTGAAAGCCATGTGCTCAAGCAGATGAGCGATGCCGTGTTCGCCCACGGTTTCGTTGCGTGAGCCCGATTTGATCCACACGCCGAGCGCCACGCTTTCAAGGTGCGGCATCTGCTCGGTTACCACCGTCAACCCGGAAGGGAGCCGGGTGCACTCAACTTTCATCATACGTTTCTTCTCGTTCTTACCCCTGGAGACGGGTGCGCTCGCCGATAAAGGTCTCGACGCTCTTCAAATCCGCATCCAGGATATCGAAACGCTCCTCCCTGTTCATCAGGTCAGCAAGCCACGTCGGAAGCGCCGGGTCAATACCACTTGCCGATTTTACGGCGTCGGGGAATTTCGCGGGATGGGCGGTTGCAAGCGTCACCATTGGGGCCGACGCCTTCTCGTGCTTGGCCGCCACGAAGACGCCGATGGCGCTGTGCGGGTCGAGCAGGTAGCCGGTTTTCTCCAAGGTCTTGGCAATGGTCCTGGCGACGTCCTTTTCGGAGGCGCGCCCGGCCTGGAACTCCTTGCGGATCGCCTTCAGCGCCTTTTCGCGGATGGCAAAGGAGCCTGATTGCTTGAGGCTGTCCATCGCGGATCGGACTTCGGCCGGATCGCGATCGTTGGCTTCGAACAGAAGCCGTTCGAAATTGGACGAGATCTGGATGTCCATCGACGGAGACGTGGTCGCCTTGACCCCGCGCATTTCGTAGCGGCCGGTCTTCAGCGTGCGGGCGAGAATGTCGTTTTCATTGGTGGCGACAACAAGCTTGTCGATCGGCAGGCCCATGCGCTTGGCGACGTAGCCGGCGAAGATATCGCCGAAATTGCCTGTTGGCACAGTGAAGGAAATCTTGCGGTCCGGGCCGCCGAGCGCGATCGCCGTCGTGAAGTAATAGACGATCTGGGCCATGATCCGCGCCCAGTTGATCGAGTTGACGCCCGAAAGCTTGACGCGATCGCGGAAGGCCGCGTCGTTGAACATGCCTTTGACCAGGTTCTGGCAATCGTCGAAATTGCCTTTCACGGCGATGGCGTGGACGTTGCCGGCCTTCGATGTCGTCATCTGGCGCTGCTGAACGGCAGAGACCTTGCCATGCGGGAAGAGGATAAAGATGTCAGTACGTTCGCGACCGGCAAAGGCGTCGATGGCAGCACCTCCGGTATCGCCCGAAGTCGCGCCGACGATGGTCGCCCGTTCACCGCGCTCGGCGAGCACATAGTCCATCAGGCGGGCCAGCAGCTGCATCGCCACGTCCTTGAACGCAAGCGTCGAGCCGTGGAACAGCTCAATGACGAAGGCATTGGGGCCGGTCTGGACGAGAGGCGCGATGGCGGGATGACGGAAGGTCGCGTAAGCCTCGTCGATCATCTCGCGAAACTTCGCTGAGGGGATCTCACCGTGGATGAAGGGCTCGAGCACGGCAAAGGCGATATCCTGATAGGACTTGCCGCGCAGCGCCCGGATTTCTTTCTTCGACAGCGTCGGCCATTCCCTGGGAAGGTAGAGACCGCCGTCGCGCGCAAGGCCCGCAAGCAGCGCATCGCAGAAGCCGAGAGGGGCGGCCTCGCCGCGCGTCGAGATATACTTCACCATCCTAGTCCTTCGTCTTGCCTTCGGATCGCGGCGACCCTATGCGAACCGGCCGCAGCGCGTCTGTCTTATTGCGTCAGTCCTTGACAAAGTCCCCACGCATTCTTGTCACCAATGCAATTTCCGGCCCGAGCGTCGTTTCGGAAAATTCCGATCGAGATGGCTGACCCGATCGATTTTTCAATTCGCCGCTGCTATAGACGATGCCCGAAGGCCATGAAAGGCCTTCCGGCCGAGATTTCGGTCAAGGAGTTTCAACCGGTTCAGTAGAGGTTGTTCAACGTGTTTGGCAAAGTATCCCGGCCTGTCCTCGCAATATCCTTTCTCGCGATCCTCGCCGGCTGTAACAAGACGCAATCCGGCGGAGCGATCGATGCGGGCGGCAGTGCCGCAGCAGCTACGCCGGCCGTTGTCCAGGCTGCATGCCCGCAGGTGGTTTTGAGAGAAGGCACCTCGTCGTTCCGCACCTACGCCAAGGGCGGCAAGGACGATCCGACCAAGGTCATCTATCAGGCGTCGCTCGCCGATACGACGCGGCAATGCGTGCAGAGCGAAACCGCGCTCACGGTGACCGTCGTGGTTCAGGGTCGGGTCGTCAGCGGTCCCGCAGGCGGTCCCGGCAAGATCACAATGCCGATCCGCGTCGCAGCGGTCGACGAAGACAAGACGCTCTATTCCGAGCTGACGCAGCATGTCGTTGAGATCCCGGCAAACGGCTCGACGCAGTTCGTCTTCACCAAGACGGACGTCGCGCTCCCGGCCGGCGCAGGCTCCAACGCCAAGGTCTTCGTCGGCTTCGACGAAGGTCCGCCGGCAAAGCGCAAGAAGTAAGCGGCTCTGCCGCATGTTTCCTTAAATCCTATTCGATTTAAGGATAAAAACATGCAGCAATTCAAAGTGCTACGCAACTTTTGCGCGTCTAATTAAGATGCGCGGCGCTGTAGCAGCTGCCTGAAACGAAAAACGCCGGGGCAAGCCCCGGCGTTTTCATTTGGTGACTGTACCGGATTACTCGGCAGCGACGCTCTTGCCGCCTTCCCACTTGTAGAGCGAGAAAGCCTGCGAGGTGAGGTCGCCAGCTTCGCCGTAGGTGAGCTTGCCGAGCACGGTGTCGATCGCTTCGCCGGACTTGATCGCGGTCGCAACGGCGGTCGCATCCTCGGCGGAGCCGGCCTTTTCGATGCCGGCCTTCAGGACCTGCACTGCCGCATAGGCGTTAAGGGTGAAGGCTTCGGCCGGAATGTTCTTCGCCTTCAGTGCCTCGACGGCCGGAGCCGACGCCGGGTTGCGGGTCGCGTCGCTTGCGTTGGTGTAGATCGTGCCGGTCGCAGCGTCGCCGCCGATCGCCCAGAACTCGGTGTTCGACAGGCCGTCGCCGCCGAAGATCTGCGCTGTCACACCCTGGTCGCGCATCTGGCGTGCGAGCAGGCCGCCTTCCGGATGATAGCCGCCGAAGTAGACGACATCGACCTTTTCCGCCTTCAGACGGGTGACGATGGCGCTGAAGTCCTTGTCGCCCGGGTTGAGGCCTTCGTAGACGACTTCGGTGATACCGCCTGCGTTGATCCCCTTCTTGAAGCCGTCGGCGAGGCCCTTGCCGTAGGGAGCCTTGTCGTGCAGGACGGCGACGCGCTTGTCCTTAAGGTTCTTGACCACATAGGCAGCGGCAACCTCAGCCTGCTGGTCGTCGCGACCGCAGGTGCGCAGCACGTTCCACAGACCGCGGGTGGTCAGATCGGGCGTGGTCGCCGTCGGCGTTATCATCAGGATGCCGTTTTCGGCGAGAACGTCGGACGCCGCCATCGAGGTGCCTGAAAGCACCGGACCGACGACGAAGTGGATGCCTTCACCAGCAGCCTGGTTTGCTACCGATACGGCCTGCTTCGGGTCGCCGGCATCGTCCATCATCTTCAGCACGATCTTTTCGCCGTTGATGCCGCCGGCTTTGTTGATCTCCTCCGCGGCAGCTTCCGCGCCGTTCTTGACCTGCTCGCCATAGGCCGCGACCGGGCCGGTGAGCGGCGTGATGACGCCAACGGTGATATCGGCAAAGGCGAACGGCCCGAAGGCAACGCTGGCCGCCAGGGTCAGGCCCGTCAACATTGAAAGACGCATGATGTTTCCTCCTAGAAATACCCCTGAGGGGCTTGGCTGATATGGCCCTCGTGCGCGGTGCGAAAACCGGGGAGATCTTCGGAGGGACAGCCATGGCACATCAATGTGACATCCTGTCCCTCGGCGCCTAATCGGACGCCCGCCGTGATGGCCGAGAGCTTTTTCCCGCCCCGGTGAACATCCGGAGCGAAAGGGTCTGTAGCGGCTAGCGCCCGGCTTTGCCGGATCAGGCCGTCATCGACTCCGACCACTCGGATAGAGCGGCGATCACGCCCGGCAGCGCCGACATGCGGGAAATCACCGTTTCGGCGCCGGCATCGGTCAGCTGGTCGGCATGCGAGGGATGGGTGTGCGAGCCGCCGGTAAAGCCGACGACGCGCATGCCCGCTGCGCGCGCTCCATGGATGCCGTGAACGGAGTCCTCGATGACCAGGATGCGGGAAGGGGCGACGCCCATCTGCTTGGCGCCGTGCAGGAAGATGTCCGGCTTCGGCTTGACGCGGTCCGCTCCAAGGTCGCGGGCGGAATAGATATGGCGGCCGAAATGATCCTTGATCCCGACCTTGCCGAGCATCATCGCGAGCCGCGCCGAGGTCGAGTTGGAGCAGATGCAGTGCGGCAGCGTCAGCTGCGCCAGCATCGGCTTGACGCCTTCGATGATCTTGAGATCGCGCGCGAGGCGTTCGTCGAGGATCGTGTCGACCTTGCTGATGAGCGAGGCCGAAAGCGGGATGCTCGCTTCCTTTTCGATCTGCAGCAGCGTGTTCTGCCAGGTCATGCCGGCAAAGCGCTCTGCCATCTCCTCGGTGCTGATCGGATAGCCTGCTTCGGTCAAAAGGGCCGCCTCGACTTCCGAGGCGATGATTTCCGAATCGACGAGAACGCCGTCGCAATCGAAGATGATGAGGTCGATACCGTTCATTTAGGTCAGTTTCCCTGGGAGAAGGAGGCGCCACAGGCAGGGGGAGATCGCTTTCGCGGCGCGTGCTTTTGTACGCCGAAGGTTTATACGATGGCGGCCGAAATCTCAACCTTTGGAAATCGTCGAAAGGCCGCAGTCGCTTGCTCGACAGGTCCTGCCGGCACCTCTATCTGTAGCCGATGAACAAGCAACGGGACGATACGATCGCAAGCCGCATCAGCCGGGTACTGGCCGAGAGGATCATCTCGGGTGTGCTGACGCCGGGCGAGCGCCTGCGCCAGGATCACATCGCCGAGGAATTCGGCGCCAGCCACGTGCCGGTGCGCGAAGCGTTCCGGCTTTTGGAGGCGCAGGGGCTTGCCGTCAGCGAGCCACGTCGCGGCGTTCGTGTTGCGGCGTTCGACCTCAAGGAAGTCCGCGAGGTCGCCGAAATGCGGGCGGTTCTCGAGGTGCTGGCGCTGCGCCATGCGATCCCACATCTGACCGCTGCCATCCTCGATCGTGCCGAGGCGGCAACGGTCGCCGCGGACACGTCGCGCGACGTCCGTTCCTGGGAGGCTGCCAACCGCGCTTTCCATCGGCTGATCCTGGAGCCCTGCGGCATGCCGCGACTGCTCGCCTCGATCGACGACCTGCATGCCGCCAGCGCCCGCTTTCTGTTTTCGGCCTGGAGGAGCAGCTGGGAAGCGCGCACCGACCATGACCACCGCGCGATCCTTGCCGCCTTGCGGGAAGGGCGGGGCGACGAGGCAGCCAAAATCCTCGCGCGCCATGTCGGCTGGATTGGCAAGACGCCGGTCAAGACAGCTGCCGGCGAGACGCGAGAGGCGTTTTCCATCGTCGGATAGGTCTTTGAGCGCAACCGTTACGCTTGGGTCGCCGCCATGGGCGCAAAATTATAGATAATTTATTTGCCTTGTTTTTCAGTCTGTTGATGGAATCGACGTGCGATTTTGCGCGCCGTTGTCGGTCTCGGATTGACTGGTACGTCAGTGGGCTAGTGCGGCCATCTTATAGATAGAATAAAAAATTATCTATAATCGTGAATGCAACCCACGGAGACCCAGATGTCCAATCTCGCTTCCGCCCACGCGCCCCTCTTCGATCCGCTCCGCCTCGACGGTAAAGCCTGGCCGGTCAAGGCGCTGTTCGTGCTTCTCGGCACCGGCTTTCTCGCGCTCTCCTCGCAGATCAGCGTGCCGATGGTCCCGGTGCCGGTGACCATGCAGACCTTTGCCATCACGATGATCGGCGTCATCTATGGTTGGCGGCTTGGCGTTGCCACCGTCCTTACCTGGCTGACTGAGGCCATGCTCGGGCTTCCGGTTCTTGCCAATGGCGCCGGCGGTCTTGCCCATTTCGCAGGGCCGACGGCCGGTTATCTCGCCGCCTTTCCTTTGGTCGCTGGTATCGCCGGCTGGCTGGCACAGCGCGGCTGGACCGGCGATCGCGTTGTCCTGAGCTTCTCCGCCCATTTCGCCGCCAACATGCTGTGCCTTGCAGTTGGCGCCGCCTGGCTTGCGACGTTGATCGGTTTCGAACAGGCAATCGCACTCGGTGCTGCGCCCTTCGTGCTCGGCGCGGTGCTGAAGTCGGCACTTGCGGCGGCCGTGCTGAAAGCCGTCCAGCGCTATGTGCAGAAGCCGACGGACCTGCTTTGACGGTCCGGCTGCGCGGGCACCATCTGCTGTGCCTGCTGACCTTCGTGGGCGAGGGCTACACGCCCACGTTCACGCGCAACTATGTCAGGATCGCCGAACGCCTGTCGTCAGGTGAAAGCGTCACGGTTGTCGACGGCCCGGACGATATTTGCGTGCCGATGTTGTGTGACGCCGGTGCCCATTGCCGGGAAGACAGCATTGCACGGCGAGACAGTCTTGCACTCGCGGCCATCGCGAACATCCTCGACAGATCAGTCGCCGACGGAAAGGCCGCGGCGGTCTGTGTCGAATGCGAATGGGCCGGCCTCTGTAGCCGCGTTGCCGATAGCGGTTTTAGGGATGTTCTGGTGCGAGCAGGCACGGACCCGTGTTCACTGCGGGAAGAGGTCTGAAAAGGCCCTTTCGCCGCTATCGGTGAAGCGGATGGCGCGGCTGTTGTTCTCGCGTTTTGCCCAGCCCTTGTCGATGAACAGCGTCAGCAGCGCCTCGCCCAGCGAGCCTGCCAGATGCGAGCGTCTCTCGCTCCAGTCGAGGCAAGTTCGGCAGATTGGCCGGCGGGATTTCTTCAGCGATGCGTAGCTTATGCCGAGCGCCTCGATGCGGATCTGGCCCGTATCGGTCAAGGCGAGATCGTCGCCGGCGACCTCGATCTGTTTCGCCGCGATCAGGCTGTCGAGCATGCGCACGCCGTAGTCACCGGCTAGGTGGTTGTAGCAGACACGGGCCTTGCGCAGGGCCGGATCCCTGGGCCCGGGGCGATGCCGGTTCATGCCGCGGCTGGCGGCAAATCCCATGAGGTTCTCTAGCATCAGCCCGACCTCGTCTTCGGCCAGCTGGTAGTAGCGGTGACGGCCCTGTTTACGCTGGGTCAGCAGGCCCCCGGCCTCGAGCTTGGAAAGATGGGAACTCGCCGTCTGCAGCGTGATGCCGGCATGGGCCGCAAGCTCTGTCGGCGTCAGTGCGCGCCCGGCCATCAGCGCGGTCAGCATGTTGGCGCGGGCAGGGTCGCCGATCAGCGAGCCGATGAGTGCGATGTCTGGACCTTCCTTCATACTTCGATGGTAATCGAAGCATCAAAGGCCGGCAAGCGGGCATAGTGGGTTCATCGAAAGACAAACACGAGGAACTCAAGATGATCACCTGCTTCATCCGCTACGAAATCGACCCCTTCAAGAAGGAGGAATTCGCCGCCTATTCCCGCAACTGGGGTGAGGCGATCCCGCGCTGCGGCGCCGACCTGATCGGCTATTTCGGGCCGCACGAAGGTTCGGCGACAACCGCCTATGGCGTCTACAATATCGACAGCCTTGCTGCCTATGAGGCCTATCGCGCCCGGCTTGCCGCCGACCCTCTGGGCAGCGAGAACTACGCATTCGCGCGCAAAGAGCGTTTTATTCTGAAGGAGGATCGCATCTTCCTGAAAAACGTTTCGTCACCGGCTGGAAGGGACTGAGCTCATGATCACCGTTATCTTTGAAGTACTGCCGGCCGAGGGTCGTCGCGATACCTATCTCGGCATCGCCGCCGACCTGCGCCCGCTGCTGGACGGCATCGACGGGTTCATCTCGATCGAGCGCTTTCAAAGCCTTGCCGATCCGAACAAGGTCCTGTCGCTTTCGTTCTGGCGCGATGAGGCCGCCGTTAAGGAATGGCGCAACGGCGCCGAGCACCGCGCCGCCCAGGAGGCCGGCCGTCACGGCGTCTTTGCCGACTACCGTCTGCGCATCGCGTCAGTCGTTCGCGACTATGGCATGAACGAGCGGCATCAGGCGCCGGTCGACAGCCGCGCCTTCCACGAGGCTTGAGGGCCATCGGCATGCCAAGCGGTTGGCTATGCATCGCAATTACAAAATTTTTCCTGATGACCTTCAGGCTTTGGTAACCATCTTCGGTAACCATACGCTCCATAGTCCGTCCCGAGTAAGCGTATTTGCGAGTTGTCCATGTCATCAGTTGTTTCGCTTGCCGAAGTCTCCCGTTCCACCCGTCCGCTGGGCTGGCTCGATTCCATCATCAAGGGTGACTGCGTGGCAGCGCTCAATGCGCTTCCCGACAATTCGGTGGATGTCGTTTTCGCCGATCCGCCCTACAACCTGCAGCTTGGCGGCATGCTGACCCGCCCCGACCAGTCGGTCGTCGACGCCGTCGATGACGAGTGGGACCAGTTTGCTTCCTTCGAAGCCTATGACGCCTTCACCCGCGCCTGGCTGCTTGCCTGCCGTCGCGTGCTGAAGCCGACCGGAACGCTTTGGGTCATCGGCTCCTACCACAACATCTTCCGCGTCGGCGCCATCCTCCAGGACCTGCATTTCTGGATCCTCAACGACATCATCTGGCGCAAGACCAACCCGATGCCGAACTTCAAGGGCCGCCGGTTCCAGAACGCCCATGAAACGCTGATCTGGGCGACGCCGAACGCCAGCGCCAAGGGCTACACCTTCAACTACGATGCAATGAAGGCGGCCAATGACGACGTGCAGATGCGCTCCGATTGGCTGTTTCCGATCTGCTCGGGTCACGAGCGCCTCAAGGGCGACGATGGCAAGAAGGTGCACCCGACCCAGAAGCCGGAAGCGCTGCTTGCCCGCATCATGATGGCATCGACCAAGCCCGGCGACGTCATCCTCGATCCGTTCTTCGGCTCCGGCACCACCGGCGCCGTTGCCAAGCGCCTCGGCCGTCACTTCGTCGGTATCGAGCGCGAACAGGATTACATCGACGCGGCATCGGCGCGCATCGACGCCGTCGAGCCGCTCGGCAAGGCCATGCTTTCTGTGATGACCGGCAAGAAGGCCGAGCCGCGCGTGGCATTCAATACGCTGATCGAAAGCGGATTGATCAAGCCCGGCACCGTCCTGACCGACGCCAGGCGGCGTCATAGTGCCATCGTGCGCGCCGACGGCACGCTTGCCTCCGGTGGCGAGGCCGGCTCCATTCATCGCCTGGGCGCCAAGGTCCAGGGTCTGGATGCCTGCAATGGATGGACATTCTGGCACTTCGAAGATGGGAACATCCTGAAGCCCATCGACGAACTCAGAACCGTCATTCGAAATGACCTGGCAAAACTGAACTGATCAACCAGTTCCGCCAGGTCCTTCGAAAAGCCCTCTGCCCGGTTTTTGTACCTTCAGTCCCGGAAGGAGAGCTTTAAACGCCCGGAATCCGCAAGGTTTCCGGGCGTTTGTATGTTTCCCTCAACCTCGGGGACTTCCAGCTATTGGCGCGCTGCCATGTCAGCGCTGGATGCCATAGGCCGCGAGATCGGCCTTCAGCTTCTCCGGGTCGGTGAAATGCACCGCGTACCAGCCGGCGAGGCGCGCGCCCTCGACATTGGGCATGCTGTCGTCGATGAACAGTGTCGCTGGCGGATCGAGGTCGAAGTTGCGGGCATGAGTCTCGTAGATCGCCACATCCGGCTTGATCAGGCCGACATCGCCCGACACGGTGACGCCGCGCGGCAGGGTGAGGAACGGATAGAGCTGCAGCGCCTCGCGGAACGTATCGGAGGCGAAGTTGGTCAGCATCGTCACGTCGCGCCCCTCGGCGATCAGGTTCTCCATCAGGGAAACCGTTTCGACATAGGCGTGCGGGACCATCTCCTGCCAGTGCTTGCGGAAGGCGCGGATATGCTCTTCCCGTTCAGGGTGATCCTTGATCAGCAGAGCCTCGGCTTCTTCCCAGGAGCGGCCGCGGTCCTGCTCGATGTTCCAGTCGTGGGAGCAGACATTGGCGAAGAACCACTGCCGCTCGGCCTCGTCGGGAATGATGCGGCTGAAAGGCAGATTCGGGTCGTAGTGGATCAGCACCCTGCCGATGTCGAAGACGATGTGGCGGATTTCGATGCTGCTCATGAACCTGTTCCTCTTTACGAACTTTTACAGCGCCGCGCGTCTACGCTAGACGCGCTCGGCCTTGAAGGCATCTGGTATCGCCTGGGCGATCGCCTTCTTCATAACCGTCGGCAACGCCTGGGTTTTCAGCGAAGCGACCGGCTCCCACCAGCCGTCGTTTCCGGTCTCGGCGCGCGCGACATTGGCCCGGTAGACCGACAGGCGCAACTCGAAATGCGTAAACACATGGGTGATCGTGCCGCAGTCTTCCCAGGCCGCCGCAAAGGGCTGGGCCTCGACTGAAGTCTCGCCGTCTTGCCGCGCCGTCCACGCCGTGCCGGGCACTTCGGTCATGCCACCGAGTAGGCCGGTTTCGCTGCGCTTGCGCAGATAGACCGTGTCGCGGGCATCGATCGCCACGAAGGCGGCGCCGAGCCTCAGCGGCTTGTCCTTCTTCTTTGCCTTGCGCGGAAAAGTCTCGGGGTCGGAGACGGAAAGCGCCAGACAGTGTGGCCGGAAGGGACAGAGCGAACAGGCGGGGCGCTTCGGCGTGCAGATCGTCGCGCCGAGATCCATCATCGCCTGGGCGAAATCGCCGGGCCGGTCGGTGGGCGTCAAGGCCGCGACTTGGCTACGCATTTCCGGCTTGGCCGCCGGCAGCGGCGTTTCGATGGCATAGAGCCGCGAGATCACCCGCTCGACATTGCCGTCAAGTACGGCGCTCTGGCGGTTGAAGGCGATGGCGGCGACGGCGGCGGCCGTATAGTCGCCGATGCCGGGCAGGGCCTTCAGCCCTTCTTCCGTGTCCGGGAAACGGCCGCCATGATCGCGGGCGACGGCCTCGGCGCATTTCTTCAGGTTGCGCGCCCGTGCGTAGTAGCCGAGGCCGGCCCAGGCCTTCATCACGTCTTCATTGTCGGCGGCGGCGAGATTTTCGACCGCCGGCCACAAGGTCAGGAACTTCTCGAAATAGGCCTTCACCGCCTGCACGGTCGTCTGCTGCAGCATGACCTCCGACATCCAGATATGGTATGGGTTCGCGACCACGCCTTGCCGCGCCATCGACGGCGAGACCCGCCACGGAAGCTCGCGGTGGTGCCGGTCGTACCATTCAAGAAGAAGCGGAGCGGCCTTCGCCGCCGTGATCGTATTTGCCATGATTTGCCGGAAGTTCCTTTTCCGGCCTATACTTGGAGAAGGCGAGCCGGCGCATCAAGGCTCAATCGACATTGCATACAGAAAGTCGCGTTCGTGAGTGAACAGAAGTCCCGCAGGGGTGTGGTCCAGATCAGCGAGGTCGCCAACGGCCTGATCGATCCGGTGCTCGCCAAGCGCGCCGGCATCAACACCATGCTGCTCGGCTCCTGGGACGAGATCGCCGGCGCGGACTTTGCCGACTGCACCCGGCCGGAAAAGATCGCCTGGCCGCGACGCGCCTCGGAGATTGCCGGCGAGGGCGGCCATCAGCCCGGCGTGCTCACCGTTGCCTGCGAGGGCGCGCGTGCGCTTTTCCTCACCCATGCACAGGGCGAGCTGATCCAGCGTATCAACGGCTTCTTCGGCTTTTATGCCATCGGCCAGCTGCGGATCGTGCAAAAGCCGGTATCGCCGCCGCCAAAACGCAATCGCAAGCCAAGCCCGCTTTCCGGCGAACCGGCCCGCAAACTCGAAACCATGGTCGAGGGTATCGAGAGCGAAGAGCTGAAGGCGGCGCTGCGACGGCTCGGGACCGCAGTCATGTCTCCACGCCGGCGTTAGGCCAGCACCATCAGGCGGTCACAATTCTTTGAATTCTGTTGAAACGCTGCCCCTTGCCGCCCCGCGCGCGGCAAGATATCGAATCCGCACTGCAATTCCCTCCGAACACGGGTAAAATTCATGTCCGCTTCCGCAATGAACCTTTCGAAACGCCTGCTCAGCGGTGTTGCCATCGCGACCGTCGCTCTTGTGCTTGCCGCCTGCAGCGACGAGAAGAAGGAGCAGGCTTCGGCGACCCCGACCGAAACCACGGAAACGGCCGCCAAGGCCGACGCCAAGCCGGCCGACGCGATGACGACCGCTTCGACGACGGCTGCTCCGACAACGACCGCGCAAGCCAAGCCCGCCGGCACCGAAGTTGCCCAGTCGACCGCCGCTCCGGCAAAGGTCGAGCTGCCGAGCTCGGAAGGCTCCGTCGACATGGCCAAGCTGCTCGAGCCCGGAGCGCTGCCGGAAATGGCGGTCGGCGATGCCAACGCCCCGGTAACGATCGTCGAATACATGTCGATGACCTGCCCGCATTGCGCCGCCTTCCACAACAACACCTTCGAAGCGATCAAGACGAAGTACATCGACAGCGGCAAGGTTCGTTTCGTCCTGCGCGAATTCCCGTTCGATCCGCGCGCTGCTGCCGCCTTCATGCTGGCGCGCTGCGCCCCAGAGGGCCAGTATTTCCCGATGATCTCGATGCTGTTCAAGCAGCAGCAGCAGTGGGCTGCCGCTCAGAATGGTCGCGACGCATTGCTGCAGATGTCCAAACTTGCCGGTTTTACACAGGAGAGCTTCGAGTCCTGCTTGACGAACCAAAAACTTCTGGATGATGTGAACGCAGTTATGCAGCGGGGCGCAAAGGACTTTGGCGTACAATCGACGCCGACCTTCTTCGTCAATGGAGAGCACTATTCTGGGGATATGTCGGTTGACGTCATGTCGGCCCTCATCGACAGCAAGCTCTGATCCTTCGCTTTTCCTGAAAACGGGCGACGGCAGCAGCCGTGCGCCCGTTTTTCATGCCCTGGGGCCGGGTGAAGAGGGGCGTTCCGCGCCAGCGTTTGCCGCATGAAGTTCAACAAGCTTCGCCTGCTTGGCTTCAAATCCTTCGTCGAACCCAGCGAATTCATCATCGAGCGCGGTCTGACCGGCATCGTCGGCCCGAACGGCTGCGGCAAGTCGAACCTTGTCGAGGCATTGCGCTGGGTTATGGGGGAGAACTCCTACAAGAACATGCGCGCGTCCGGTATGGACGATGTGATCTTCTCGGGCTCCGGCAATCGCCCGGCGCGCAACACCGCCGAAGTCGGCCTCTACCTCGACAACAGCGATCGCACCGCGCCTGCCGCCTTCAACGACAGCGACGAAATCCAGGTGACGCGCCGCATCGAGCGCGAACAGGGCTCGGTCTACAGGATCAACGGCAAGGAAGCGCGCGCCAAGGATGTGCAGCTGCTGTTTGCCGACGCGTCCACCGGCGCTCGCTCGCCGTCGATGGTCGGCCAGGGCCGCATCGGCGAGCTGATTGCGGCAAAGCCGCAGGCCAGGCGCCAGCTTCTGGAAGAGGCGGCCGGTATTTCCGGCCTGCACTCGCGCCGGCATGAGGCCGAGCTGCGGC
Organism: Ensifer sp. 1H6; assembly: GCF_001976035.1. NCBI lineage: Bacteria > Pseudomonadati > Pseudomonadota > Alphaproteobacteria > Hyphomicrobiales > Rhizobiaceae > Ensifer > Ensifer sp. 1H6. The sequence continues at coordinate 61,662 of NZ_MOAI01000010.1, forward strand.
TGAAAGCCGCCGAAACCAACCTCGAGCGCCTTGATGACGTCACCTCTCAGCTCGAAAGCCAGATCGAGAGCCTGAAACGGCAGGCGCGCCAGGCCAGTCGCTTCAAGATGCTCTCTGCCGATATCCGCAAGCACGAGGCGATCCTGTTCCACATCCGCTGGGTTCAGGCCAAGGAAGCCGAAGCCGAGGCGACCAGCCAACTCAACCAGGTGACGGCACTCGTCGCCGAAAAGGCGCAGGCCCAGATGCAGGCCGCCAAGGATCAGGCGATTTCCAGCCTGAAACTGCCGGAGCTGCGCGAGAGCGAGGCGAAATTGGCGGCCGCACTGCAGCGGCTGCAGATCGCCCGTTCGCAGCTTGAGGAGGATGCTGGCCGTATCCTGCGCCGTCGCGACGAGCTGCAGCGTCGCCTGGCCCAGCTTGCCGAGGATATCGCCCGCGAGGAGCGCCTGGTTGCCGACAATGCCGGTATTCTCGCTCGCCTCGACGAAGAAGATGAAGAACTGCGCGAACTGCTCGCCGAGGCGGACGACCGGGCAAGCGAAGCCCGGGAACGGCTCGAGGAAGCGAACGAAAAGCTCTCCATGAGCGAAGCAGATCTCAGCCGGCTGACGGCCGAGCGTGCCGAGGCACAGGCCGGTCGCAACCAGCTTGAGCGGGCGCTGCGCGATCTCTCGGAGCGGCAGGCTCGGTTGGCGCGCCAGCTCTCCGACCAGGCCCGCGATCTTGACGAACTCGACCGGCAGATGTCGACGCTGCCGACCCGCACGAAAAACAGGGCCAGGTCGAAGTGGCCGAGGCCGCCCTAGAAGAGGCCGAGGCGACTGTCGCAGCCATCGAAGAGACCCTCGCCGAAACCCGCCGCGCCGAGGCCGACGCCCGCCCGCCAGTCGATCGGGCGCGGGCCATCCTGAACGGCATCGAGACCGAGGCGCGCACGATCCGTCGCATGCTCGAAGCGGCCGGTGGTGGCGACTATCCGGCTGTTGTCGAGGAGATGAAGGTCGACCGCGGCTTCGAGACGGCGCTTGGCGCAGCGCTTGGCGATGATCTCGATTCGCCGCTCGATAGCGCAGCACCGGCCCATTGGCGTACACCGGGCGATCATTCCGGCGATGCCGCCTTGCCGCAAGGGGCGCGCTCACTCATCGAGCACGTTCGCGCGCCACAGGCATTGACGCGTGCCTTGAGCCAGGTCGGCATTGTCGACAGCGAGGCAGAGGCCGAGCGGCTGATGCCGCTGTTGAAACCCGGCCAGAGCCTGGTGACGAAGCAGGGCTCGGTTTGGCGGTGGGATGGCCACGTGACCGGTTCCGAAGCGCCAAGTGCTGCAGCACTAAGGCTGGCCCAGAAGAACCGCCTTGCTGAACTCGATACTGAGGCGGACGACGCCGGCGAGTCGCTCCGCCGTGCCGAGGCTGATCTTGCCGCTGCCGGCTCGCGCATCCGCGCCGAGGATGAACGGCTGAGGCTTGCGCGCGACGCCCAGCGCATGATCACGCGCCAGCTCGGCGAAGCGCGCGATGCGCTGGCCGCTGCCGAGCGCGCATCCGGCGATCTCTCGCGTCGCCGCGCGGTTGTTGCCGAAACCAAGAGCCAGCTTGAAAGCCAGCTTGAAGAGGTCGCCGAGCAGATCGAGACCGCCAACGACGCGCTTGCCGATGCGCCCGACCTTTCAGAACTTGAGCTGAAATTGCGCACGCAAACGGCAGATGTCGCCGCCGACCGGGCAGCGGTTGCCGAAAGGCGTGCGGCCCATGACGGACTTGCGCGCGAAAACGAGGCGCGCCAGCGCCGGATCACTGCGATATCAGGCGAACGCCAGACCTGGAAAGCACGGGCGGCAAGCGCCGAAGAACATATAGCCACCCTCAGGGATCGCGAGGCGGAAGCGCGCGACGAGGTCGAGGAGCTGATGGATGCGCCCGACGAGTTCGAGGACAAGCGGCGCGCGCTGATGAACGAATTGCAGAAGGCCGAGGCTTCACGTCGCGAGGCCGCCGATATCCTGGCCGAGGCCGAGGGTCGCCAGCGCGAGGCAGACCGCATGGCCGCAACCGCGCTTTCGGAGTTGGCAGAATCGCGCGAAAAGCGCGGCCGCGCCGAGGAGCGGCTGGTATCCGGCCGCGAGCGCCGGGTCGAGATCGAGGCACGCATCCAGGAGGCGCTCTCCTGTGCTCCGCATGAGGTTATGCGGCTGACCGGGCTTGCCGTCGACGAGGCGCTGCCGGACATGCGCAATGTCGAGCGCGAGCTGGAACGGCTGAAGATCGAGCGGGAGCGTCTTGGCGCCGTCAACCTTCGGGCCGAAGAAGAACAGAAGGAGCTCTCCGAGCGGCTCGCTCTGCTTCTGAAGGAACGCGACGACGTCATCGAAGCGATCCGCAAGCTGCGCAGCGCCATCCAGAACCTCAACCGTGAGGGTCGCGAGCGGCTGATCGTCGCCTTCGACGTGGTCAACGCCCAGTTCCAACGGCTTTTCACCCATCTCTTCGGTGGCGGCACGGCCGAGCTGCAATTGATCGAGAGCGACGACCCGCTTGAAGCCGGCCTTGAAATCCTTGCCCGTCCGCCGGGCAAGAAGCCGCAGACCATGACGCTGCTGTCGGGCGGTGAACAGGCGCTGACGGCAATGGCGTTGATCTTCGCCGTCTTCCTCACCAATCCGGCGCCGATCTGCGTTCTTGACGAAGTCGACGCGCCGCTCGACGACCACAATGTCGAGCGCTACTGCAACCTGATGGACGAGATGGCGGCATCGACCGAAACCCGCTTCGTCATCATCACCCACAACCCGATCACCATGGCCCGCATGAACCGCCTGTTCGGCGTCACCATGGCGGAGCAGGGCGTGTCGCAGCTTGTTTCCGTCGACCTGCAGACGGCAGAGCGGCTGAGGGAAGTGGTGTAACTCTACTCGAACTCAAGCAGGAAGCTCCCGGTCGCGTCTTGCGGACCCATGTCGTCCCAAGTCGTTACCCGCAGCGATTTAAGATCGGCTCTGCCTTCGCGGTGAGCATAATACATGCCAACATCGTCGCCCTTCTTGTGCTCGTTCGGCATGTTGGCAAACCATTTCGAGTACGTCAGCGGCTCGCCGTCGTCCCAGCCCCATCCGCCGCGCGGCTCTCTGCCCTGGGACGCTTGAACGAGACCGATCCACGGACCCATCTTGTAGCTGACGCCGCCATTCGGATCGTATCCGGTGTTGAAGAAGTTCTCGTCGCTGTTGAAGAGTGAGGCGACGAACTCGTTCTCTGCGTCCGAAGTGATTGTAGCGAGATGTGCGCCGCAACTCTTGGCCCAATATTGTGCGACTGAGGCAGGGACATAGAGGTATCGCACGACGACGTAGAGATGCCCCTGGAAGGCACCATAGACAGTGTCGTAGCGAGGTAGGCATTCAACTGCCCTCAGAACCCGCCCGTCGGTCTCCAGCCCTCTCAAATCATCGATCTTGTATTCGCGGGCCTTGGTGGCGCTGTAGACGCCGTCGATATCCTGCGAAACGGCGATGCCAAGTGCCTTGGCGGTGCGTTCGCTGATAAAGCCGTTGCTCGGCTGCTGGTTCCGGCTTTGGTACTGCCGGATGGCAGTGCGGGTCTGCTCGCCGAAGACGCCGTCGGCCGTGCCGATCTCAAGCCCCGTCGCCGCGAGCGCCAGCTGCACGCTCCTCCGCGCTTCCTTGCTCGGAAGCAACCGGCTCTCGATCGTCTGCGGCGTTGAATTTTGACCCCGCGCTGTCGCCGGGTCGATCTGCGCCAATGCCTGCCTACCAAGTTCGGCATATTCGCCTGTGCGATGCTTGGCGACGAAGAAGCGCCAGATGCGCGGCGTACCGACACGAAGCGCCTTTTTGAAATCGGCTTCGGCTTCAAGCTCTGCCGGATCGACGGCAGTCGAGGGGGCCGTCTGCGTCGATGCCGCCGTCGGTGTTTCCGGCCCGAAGTAGAATTCCAGCGACAGGGACGAAAGGATCTGCGGTGATTGTTTGCCGCCCGTGTCCTTGCGCACATCGCGAACCACGCGCTTGAAGGCGGTGCCAACCTCAAGCCCGGGGCCGGAGAGGTTGGCGATCAGGGCGCGGGTAAAGGGTGAATGCCCGTCGGTGCCGTCGGCAGCGACCTGTCCCGGGGCGGCCGCAAAGGCGACCAGTGTACCGGCACCTTGCGTTTCGATCGGTGCAAGTCCGCGGGTGGCGCCGCCACGCGTGGCGCCATCGACGTCGACATTCAGTTTGTTGGCGAGCGGATTGTTGCGACAGGCGTCGAGGAACACCAGGGATATCCGGGCGCGTTTTTCGAGTGCATTGATGATCTCGGACAGCGCCACGGTTTCCGCCGGCACGTCGAACTCGCTTTCGAGCCTGGCATCCGTGCCGATCAGAAAATTCTCGCCATGGAGCTGCATGCCGTGGCCGGCAAAATAGAACAGTGCAATATCCTGCGGCCCGATCTTGCGGGCGAAGCGCGAGAGCGCCTCGGCAAAGCTCTTGCGGTCTGCATTCAGCACGAGGTCCGCTTCAAAGCCTTTGCTCTGCAGGAAGCCGCTGAAGGCTTCGGCGTCGCGGGTCGCGTTCGGCAAGCTTCCGGCGATCGCGTAGTTACTCATGCCAACGATCAGAGCCAGCCGCTTGCCGCCATTGTCGCCGAACACTGGGCTCGCAGCAAACAACAAAAGCAGAAATGACAGCATCGAAAAGCGCAGTTTCGCACGACATTTCATGACCTGCCTCCAAGCCCACAGGACTGAAACGGATCGCCATGACGGGATATTCGCCGATGTGCCCCTCATCGCTTCGTAATATTAGATATTTATGATGGATGCTGCAATGTGCAGTCCTGGGCCGATTGCGTCAGCGCCACGCGGTAAACTACAGCGCCGCGCGTCTTGTTAGACGCGCAAAGGTCGCTGCAGCACCTTGGATTGCTGCATGTTTTGAATCGAATACGATTTAAGGAAACGTGCAGTAGGCTCTATGCCGCTTCGCGAAATTCGGGCACGCGCTGCTCTTCGCGCCACGAAGAAGGGCTCTGGCCGGTGACGCGCAGGAACTCGCGGTTGAAGTTCGATTTCGTCAGGAAGCCGGCCTCGAAGGCGATCTGCGTGATTGCCTCGTCGGTCGCCGAAAGCAGCCGGCAGGCTTCCTCCACCCGGTAGTTGTTGACATATTGCGAGACGCTGATGCCGTGGATCCGGTTGATGGCATTGGAAATCCGCCGGGCCGGCACGCCGAGCTTGCGGGCGATCCGCGAGAGGTTGAGCTCGAGATCCTTGTAGAGCGCTTTCCTGCGCATCAGGTCGTCGATGCTTCGCACGATCTCGGCATCTTCTTCAGTCGCAGTGCGCTCTTGCGGCAAAGGCGCTGCGTCCCCCCGTCCGCTGTCTGTCGATGTGTCGAAGCTGGCGATCGAGGCGGCGGTGCCGAGAATGAGCAGGGCGAGTACGTTGCCTGCCGCAACGATCGCGCCGGAATAGGCACCTCCATTGCGCAGCTGGTCGAAGCCGATGGCGACGTCGCTAAGCGCTGAGGCGATCAGCGCCCACCCGGTGAACTTGAGCGATCGGTATGAGCGAAGCACGCCGTCGAGCCGCGAGGCGACCAGTGCGTTCGGGCCCCGCCGCGCAAGCCAGAGCAAGGCAAACCCGTAGCCGAGAAAGAACAGGGTGATCGCCGTGCCGACCGCATCGCGCCAGGCAAACATCATGACCCCGACGATGAGCGGGGGCAGGAGGTGCCAGGCGATTTGCCCCAGGCGTGGCGGACCATCGCTCGCAAGGCTGCTGAAGCAAACCCATGCCAGCGCCGCGTTGAACGTCGCAAGCATCGCCTGTGCCAAGAGGATGGTACGGATTTCGTAGCCCCATCGGATGCCGATCAGCACGGATTGCAGTGCATAAGCGCACACGAGCAGCAGGAACAGGCGTTGCTCGAAGGTCATGGCCTCGCCGCGCTGCCAAAACATCCGGACAATCACGATCATCAGCAGCAGGGAAACGACGAAGGGGAGCGGTACAAACAGCATGAGCGGAAGAATTCTTCGGGAGGGAGGTGGGCGGATGGCAGGATGATGCCCTTGATTGCGTTCAGGGTCGACCCGAAACGCGATCAAGGTCGCGACTGCGTTCGATTTCAGGCGAGCTATTCCGGTCCGGCGATGGTGCCAGACCGCACGAATGGAGCGTCAAATGTTGATCGGACCGCCAGCAATGGTTCTCGCCCCCATCCTTCTCCTCGCCCTGGCGAGCAATGCCGAGACATCGGCGAGGGACATCGATATCACCGGCGTCACGGCGATCGTCGCCACCGGCGACGCAAGCGCAATCGAACTCACCAGCGATGAGACTTTGCCCTTCAGCGCCTCGGTCGAGAGCAGGCGGTCCGGCTGGTTTGCCCCCTTCTATTCCAGCTGGTTCTACAGCGATTGCGTATCGGAGACCCGTATGCGCGTCGAAGGTTCGACCCTTTACATCGTTGTGGCAGCGCCCTCCTGGCCGGAATTGGAGGAGTGCAGGACCGCATTTCGCGCCAACCTGAAAAAGGGAGCGTCAATCTCTGTGGAGCAACCGGCGTTCCAAGCCGCGCTTGAGGGGGAGTTTTCGAGTGTGGCGCTCAAGGGCAAGGCAGCTGATGTTTCGATCGAGGGGCACGTCGGACAGGTGAGGCTCGATGTCGACGCCCTGCGGGCGCGGCTGATCTATGAGAAGACCTCGCAGTCCGAGACCGTGGAGATCTCCGGCAAGGCACTCGACATTCACCTCGGATTCGATGCGGCAAGTTTCATTGATTATCGGGTGATGGCGACGGCCTCCTGGGTCGACAGTTCGCGAACGGCGATCCCCGGCGCCAGGCCTCTGATTTGCATCAAGGGGGAGATGGTGCGCGCGACGATCCGCTGAGCCTCGAAGTCCGCCGCAGTGCGTTCGACAGTCGGAAAAATGATGCAATGCAGCATAAATCTTCGGCGGGTGCATTTCCAGGCTGAAGCATATACTGTAAATCGTCATAAAAGACTGTTTTTGGGTGGAGAGCAGGCATGATGAAATGGGTTTACACCTTCGGTGGGGGCAAGGCCGAAGGGCGTGCGGGTGATCGTGACAGGCTGGGCGGCAAGGGTGCAAACCTTGCGGAAATGTGCAGTCTGGGCCTGCCGGTGCCGCCGGGGCTGACCATCATCACCGATGCCTGCAACAGCTATTTCGACAATAGCCGCGAAATACCCGAGGGCCTGCACGACCAGGTCCGCGAAGGCATTCGCCGGATGGAGGAAGTCACCGGCCGGGTTTTTGGCGACACCAACCGTCCGCTGCTGCTTTCCGTGCGTTCCGGCGCCCGCGCCTCGATGCCGGGGATGATGGACACTGTCCTCAATCTCGGCCTCAACGATCAGTCCGTGCATGCGCTCGGTCACGACGCCGGCGATGCGCGGTTTGCCTGGGACAGCTACCGCCGCTTCATACAGATGTATGGCGACGTCGTCATGGGCGTCGACCACGATATCTTCGAGGAGATCCTTGAAGACGAGAAGGCCCGCCTCGGCCACGAGCAGGATACCGAACTTTCCGCGGTCGAATGGCAACATGTCATCACACGCTACAAGGACGCGATCGAGGAAACGCTCGGCGAGCCGTTTCCGCAGGATCCGGAAATCCAGCTCTGGGGCGCCATCGGCGCCGTGTTCTCCAGCTGGATGAACCCGCGCGCCATCACCTACCGCCATCTGCACAGCATCCCGGCGGCCTGGGGCACCGCGGTCAACGTCCAGGCGATGGTTTTCGGCAATCTCGGCAATTCGTCGGCGACCGGCGTTGCGTTTACCCGCAACCCCTCGACCGGAGAGAACGAGCTTTACGGCGAGTTCCTCGTCAATGCCCAGGGCGAAGACGTGGTTGCCGGCATCCGCACGCCGCAAAACATCACCGAGGCGGCCCGCATTGCGTCCGGCTCCGACAAGCCATCGCTTGAAAAGCTGATGCCGGAGGCCTTTGCCGAGTTCCGCACGATCTGCGACAAGCTCGAGCGGCATTATCGCGACATGCAGGACCTCGAATTCACCATCGAGCGCGGCACGCTCTGGATGCTGCAGACGCGCTCCGGCAAGCGGACGGCCAAGGCCGCCCTGAAGATCGCCGTCGACATGGCGGACGAGGGGCTGATCTCGAAGAACGAAGCGGTCGCCCGCATCGATCCGGCTTCGCTCGATCAGTTGCTGCATCCGACGATCGATCCGCACGCGCGCCGCGATATCATCGGCTCCGGCCTTCCGGCTTCGCCGGGGGCTGCAACCGGCGAAATGGTCTTCACCTCGGAAGAGGCCGTCCAGGCCGACAAGGAAGGCCGCAAGGTCATCCTCGTGCGCATCGAAACCAGTCCGGAAGACATTCACGGCATGCACGCCGCCGAAGGCATTCTGACCACGCGCGGCGGCATGACCAGTCACGCCGCGGTGGTTGCGCGCGGCATGGGCACCCCTTGCGTTTCCGGTGCGGGCGGCATCCGCGTCGATCTGCGCAACGAATTGCTGATCACGCCGAGCGTGACGCTGAAGAAGGGCGACATCATCACCATCGACGGCTCGTCCGGCCAAGTGCTGAAGGGCGCGATCGCCATGCTCCAGCCGGAGCTTTCGGGCGATTTTGGAAAGATCATGGCCTGGGCGGACGCCAGCCGCCGCATGACCGTGCGCACAAACGCCGAAACGCCGGCCGACGCGCGCGCCGCCCGCTCTTTTGGTGCCGAGGGCATCGGCCTTTGCCGTACCGAGCACATGTTCTTCGAGGATGGCCGCATCAATGTCATGCGCGAGATGATCCTGGCGGAAGACGAAGCCGGGCGGCGGCTGGCGCTCGCCAAGCTGCTGCCGATGCAGCGTTCGGACTTCGTCGAACTCTTTTCCATCATGCACGGGCTGCCGGTGACAATCCGTCTGCTCGACCCGCCGCTGCACGAATTTCTGCCGAAGACGGATGAGGAAATCGCTGATGTTGCCGGTGTTTTGTCACTGGATCCGTCAGCCCTGCGTCAGCGCGTCGACCAGCTGCACGAGTTCAACCCGATGCTCGGCCATCGTGGCTGCCGTCTGGCCATCTCCTATCCGGAGATCGCCGAGATGCAGGCTCGCGCCATCTTCGAGGCGGCGGTCGAAGCCGCGCGCGAAACCGGCGCTGCCGTCGTGCCTGAGATCATGGTGCCGCTCGTCGGCCTGCGCGCCGAACTCGACTACGTCAAGGAGCGCATCGATGCGGTGGCAAAGGCGGTGATCGGCGAAGCCGGCATCGACATCGACTATCTCGTCGGCACCATGATCGAGCTGCCGCGCGCGGCACTTCGCGCCCATGTGATTGCGGAAGCCGCCGACTTCTTCTCGTTTGGCACCAACGACTTGACCCAGACGACATTCGGCATTTCACGCGACGACGCCTCGCAGTTCCTGGCGACCTATCAGCAGAAGGGCATCATCGAGCAGGATCCCTTCGTCTCGCTCGATTTCGACGGTGTCGGCGAACTGATCCAGATCGCCACGGAGCGCGGACGCCGGACCAAGAACGGCCTCAAGCTCGGCATCTGCGGCGAACATGGCGGCGATCCGGCCTCGATCCGCTTTTGCGAAGAAGCGGGCCTCGACTATGTCTCCTGTTCGCCCTTCCGCGTGCCGATAGCCCGGCTCGCCGCCGCACAGGCGGCGATCAACGGCAAGGCGTGAGGCGGCATCGATACCGGCCATAACCTCAACGCCCCGGTCAAGGGTGCCCGGGGCGACTGCATGTTTCCTTAAATCCTATTCGATTTAAGGACAAAAACATGCAGTAATTCAAAGTGCTACAGCGACCTTTGCGCGTCTATCAAGACGCGCGGCGCTGTAGGCATCTCGTTTCAGAGCTACTTAGACTGCACGATAACCGGGCGTGCAATGACGACCGGCCGGTTCCAACCCCACATCATCACATCATTGTCATAGCGGTAGCTGCGCCGCTCGGCGCGGCGGTCGAGCTCGATGCGTTGCAGGCAGGTGGCGAATGCATCGGTGCCGCGCCGAAAGCCGTAGGAGGCGCAGGTGTTGCCGTCGGCGGCGCGCCGCTCTTCCGGCGTCATCGTCTGGCAGGCCGCAAGCAAGAGCCCGATGGCGGCAAGGGTCAGCAGTTTGGTCTTCATCGTATTCATGCCTCCTGAGCGGATGCAGATCGGCTCGGCGAAAGACCGGCTTTGCTTGTGCCCGAACCTCAGCTTTTGTCAGAAGGCTGTTGGGTACACCGGTCGCTCAGGTCTTTACCGCCGCCTGCAGGACAGAGCTCTGCCGCATGGCGGGCCGTCGTGTCCACCCTGATTTTTTCGGGTATGGCTGTAAAGATCGGTAGGGTGGATCGTGCAATCGAGGGCCGAGGCTTCGGCGCAGCTACAAGCCAAGGGCAGAAACGCACAACACGGATTTTGCATTCACGATTCGATCGCATGAAGACATGATGGGGCAGCCGTTGGGCGACCGTCAATCCGTTTTCGGCAAGTCCGGATGGTCACATGCGCTCAAGCACGCCGACAAAGGATTCGGCAAAGCTTTTCAGATCCTGGGTGTTCTCGCCGGGGTGCTCGAGCCGGATCGTCGAGCCCTCTTCTTCGAGGCAGACAAACAGGATTGGCGACGCGTCGCCCTCGGTCCCGCCGAGCCGAAGGACCGCGATGCTCAGGCAATCGTCGACCAGGCCGGAAGCGGGCAAGGCAAAGAGAAACTCGCCGCCGACGTTGTCGGCAACCGTGCGGATGAAGGCGGTGAAATCGTCCTTGCTTCCGGAGAAACCGTCGAGCGAAAGCTCCAGCTCCAGCAGCGCCATGGGAATGCGGGCGTCAGCCGGCGGAGGCGGTGCTGCGTGGGTGGCTGTTGCCACGGCTGCTTGCGATGCGACCATGATGTCTCTCCATCTTGCCGTGCCGGATGCGTTCCCAGCGTCGGCCCTTGCCCCCCGATTGACGATTCGCGACGACTTTTGCCGGCGTACGGGCATATTTCCAGTTTCTGATAGGTGGTTAACGAGAATGGCGATTTTGCGGCAAGTGGCTGCAGGCGCGCGGCCCAGGTCTCCAGCCGCATCCTATTGCCTGTTTTCACGGCCCCGGCCATGGTCTAAGAATGCTGGTCTGTTTCGATGCAGGGGATTGATTCCGTTATATGATGGTCCGGTACGAGCGCCCCTATTCCTATGCCGCCCACTGGGCGCGCCGCTTTGCCCGCATAGCCTTTGCGATCTTCGCGCTGTCCCTGCTGGCGCACCGGTTCGGCCCGTTGACGACGCCGCATTTCCTTGGATTGGTCGGGCTCTCCGGTGCTTTTGCACTGCTCGGCGTCCTGCTTGCCGTAGTCGGGCTCGCGCGGCTTTGGCAGGTGGCCGCGATCGGTGGCATCGCCTCCGCCTCGGCCCTTGTCTATGCGGCGCCCACGCTCGGTTTCATCGGTTTCGGCATCGCGCAGTACCTGACCCGGCCGGCGATCTATGATGTCAGCACCGACACAGTGACGCCGCCGCCTTGGCTGAAGGTGCCGCAGACGGAGGAAAGCTGGCTGAAGCGCAATCCGGCTGTGACGCCCGAGGACCGCGAAGCGCAGATTATCGCCTATCCCGGCCTGACCGGACGACGATACGACGGTGCGCTCGACCGCGTTTTCCAAGGTGTGCGCAATGTCGTCGAGAAAACGCGCGTCGGCGTCACGCAGGAACTCGGCGTCGAAAACGCCCGCGCCGATCTCGAGGATCTGGCGGTGCGGCCGAATGCCGGGGCGGACGCCGCCGCCGAGCCGGAGAACATACCCGTGCCGGAATCCCGACCGGAGCTGGCTTTGGAGGGCGCCCTTCCAGGGCGGCGTTCCAGTGACGTCGTGCTTCAGGGAGAATGGCGGACGCTGATTGCCGGCTTTCGTTTCGATGTGCTGATCCGCCTGCGCGAAGAAGCGGAAACGACGTTCGTCGACCTGCGCGTCGCGTCTCGCTACGGCCAGCACGACCTCGGCATCGGCGCCGCCTTCGCCGACCAGTTCCTGCGGGCGCTCGATGCGGAGCTGCTCGGCATCGCCGGCGATTGATCCGCAGAATACCGGCAGACGCTTCAGTCCTGCATGAGGGCGTCGTGGCCACCAGATCCATGAGGCAGCTTTTGGTCTCGCACGTTTGCGATCGGCGATGGTGCCTCGTCGTCCGCCTTGAGCCAGCCGCGATAGCGCACAATCAAGCCGGTCAATGGGCTTTCGACCTCGACGTGGAAGTGGAACAGGCCATCGCGATCTTCCTCGAACGTCCGGCCACCTGGCGCCAGCAACGCTGGAAGCGGGAGGCCGAGGAAGGACCAGCCGCGAACCCTGAGATGCAGGCGGTTTCCCACAGGCTCCAAGGCGCACAGGATCCGGAACGGCCCGAAACCCTCGGCAAGCAATCGTTCCTTCCGGTTCTCGGCTTTTTGCTGGGAGCTGCGCAAAACCTTCTCTCCAAACCGCCGCGTCCAGATCTCGCGACCATTGGCGCACTCGAAACGGATCTCGACCGGCACATTCTCGCCGGCCACGGGAAAGCCGAAGACAGAGGCGGTGAGGCGGCCCCATGACCCCTTGCCACGCTCGATGGTCGCACGCCCCCTGAAAATGGCTTGCCCATCCGACGTCTCATGCAGAGTGCGGATCGCCGTGGGCAAGCGATCCCATTCAGCGCCGAGAACTCGTCGGTAGAGGCTTTGCTGACGGACCATGCCACTTTCCGCTGCGTCCTTCACGCGATGAAACGCCCGCGCTCGTCGGCGGTCGGAACCATGCAGGTCTGGCGGCGCCCGGCGATGCGGTAGCGGTTCCTTGCAACGAGATCGTAGAGCGGATCGCGAAGGGCAGCAGGCAAAATGCGGCAGATATTCACCAGCGACCATGGCAGGCCCAATCCTGCAAGCGTGCGAATCGATCCGTCCGATTTGAAGCGCGCAATACCGTTCTCGATCAGGATGTTGCTTTCATAGTTCTCTGTATCGAGGCCATAGTGCCGGTAGAGCGCCTGGCCGAGCGGCGATTGCGCCGTCAGGTAACGATAGCGCGCTTGCCGGTCATGGCGCAGCATGAAGCGCACCCAGCCCGAGCAGAAGATGCATTCGCCGTCAAAGACGATCACCGGCCGATCGTCGGGAAAGCGCGGCACCGACGGGTCCTCGCGGTAGCTGTGCGCTTGCCGCCGCATCCTCAGCCAGCCCCTCCCGGCGCCAGGCGATAGTCGCCGAAAAGGGACGGCGGTCCATCGGTCTCAACACGTCCCTGTTCGACCAGGTCTTCAAGATGCGCCAGCACGGAGAGGGCTGCTGCGCCATGCAGTCGTGTGTCGGTGGAGGCATAGATCACCTTGACCATGTCGGGGATCTTGCCGTCGCCGGCGCGGACGCGCTCAAGCACGGCGCGCTCACGCATGCGCCGGTGGGCGCGCAGGCCCCTGAGGAATGAAGCCGGCTCGATGACAGGCCCGCCGTGGCCGGGCAGATAGAGCCGGTCGTCACGCATCAGCAGCTTTTCCAGCGAGGCCATGTAGTCTGCCATGGCGCCATCCGGCGGTGCGACGATCGTCGTCGCCCAGGCCATGACGTGGTCTGCGGAAAAGACCGTGCCGGTGCCGTCGAGCGCAAATGCCATGTGGTTGGCGGTGTGGCCGGGGGTGGCGAGCCCCGTCAGCGCCCAGCCGTCGCCTTCGATCCGTCCGCCATCGGCAAGGATGATGTCGGGCGAGAAGTCCATATCGGAACTCTCGGCGAAGGGGTTGATCTCGCCTTCATGCAAAGGTCTGGCGGCACGGTGAGGCCCTTCGCCGACGATTGCCGCGCCCGTCGCGGCCTTCAGTCGCCGCGCCAGCGGCGAGTGGTCGCGGTGGGTGTGGCTGACGGCGATGTGGGTCACCTCGCGGCCCCTAAGCGCCGACATCAACGCCTGAAAATGCGCTTCGTCCTCCGGGCCCGGATCGATCACCGCCACCGAGCGATTACCGACGATATAGCTGTTGGTGCCGTGAAAGGTGAAAGGGCCGGGATTGTTGACGGTGATGCGCTGCACGCCGTCGGCAACGGTCACGGCCTCGCCATGTGCCGGCTTGAAGTCGAGATCGAAGTCGGGGCCCTGCATGCGTCGTTTCCTGGCCTTCACTTGTATTCGATCTCGATGAAGGACATCGGTTCGCTGCCGGCATTGACGACGTTGTGCGCCATGCCGGCCTCGCGCCGGTAGGCCGCTCCCTTGGCGATATCCACCCGGCGGCTGCCGCCTTCCTCCTCCAGCAGGAACCGGCAATCGGTCATCGGCACGACGACATAACCGAGACCGTGGACATGATGGCCGGTATCGGCACCGGGTTCGAAGTCCCACCTAGTAATGCGCACGACCGCGTCATCGACAAGAATGCTGGGCACGGCGGGCGGACGGGCGCGAAACTGGCTCATTGGGGTCTCCATTCGCGCCGGAGAATAGGAGGTGACGGTCGGGAAGGGAAGGGCGGTGCGGCATCGGGCACTGGCGTTTCGCCGAGGGCGAAGTGTATGCTGGCGAACAAAGCCCAACAAAACCGCTCGAACCACAAACTTAATCATTGTGACGCGGCACGAGCTTTGCTAATCAGGCGCTCGATTTGGCGAAACTATTTCTCGCCAATTTCGTTGGGGCGTAGCCAAGCGGTAAGGCAGCGGTTTTTGGTACCGCCATCCCCTGGTTCGAATCCAGGCGCCCCAGCCACATTTTTCTTTCAAGCGTTCTGTCCTCTCAACGTCCCGGATGCCAAGTTCGGCGTCGCGCTTGACGATGGCTGTCGCGTTGCCGTGTATGCCCGGTCCTCGAGTCTCCTTAAAATTCTAGGGGCGTCTTTCATCTTTCCTCCATCTGTCTGCCGCATTCATGCACGCAACGTCTGGATGCACGTCTTCACGTCGCGTGAGAGGCGTTGGTTGCCAGGGAGGAAACAGCCGGAAAATGAATGGACCTCTGGCGGCATCGGCGATCGCTTCGGCATGGCCGGGACTGTTCGTGCTATTCGGCCTTGCCTTTGGATGGGCGTGGTCGATTGAGAAGAAGCGGCACTATCTGCTGCTTCTGACTGCCGCCTGCCTATTGTTTGCGACAGCGGCGTTTATGCAGATCATGCTGCTGCCCCTCGATATCGGCGCCAATACCATCCCGACTGGCCTGCTCTATACGCTTGCGGTGCTTGCTGCCGCGGAGGCCATCCTGCGTCGTTCAGGTCGCGGCATGGGCTGGAAGGCGGCACTCGGGGCAATCGGTGTGATAACCGCTCTGCTTTGGTACTTCTACTATATCAGGCCGAACCTTCTGGTGCGGATCTACGTGCAGGCTTTTGGGTATGGGTTGATCCTTGCGGCCGCCGCCTGGCGCATTCGGGCTCTGCGACATGGTCGCCTTGTAGACCGCGTCCTGTTCTGGGTTGTGGCTGTCGTTGCGATCCACTTCTTCCCGCGCACCTGGCTGACATTTGGCACTGACGCGACCGCCAGCATCGAGGCTTTCGGCGCGTCGCTCTTCTGGAACATGATGCAGTTGCTGATCGCGGCGGCGGGTACAGCGCTTGCCTTCGCGCTGCTTGCGGCGGCGCTGACGGATGTCATGGACGATCTCAGGCGCGAGCGCGATGTCGACCCGCTGACGGGTGTCCTCAATCGTCGGGGGCTGGAGGAGCGAGTGGCAAGGCTGTTTCGCAATGCGGGTGCACCGCTCAGCCTGATCCTCTGCGATATCGATCATTTCAAGGCGATCAACGACGCCCATGGACATGCGGCCGGTGACAGAGTGCTGGCGACGTTTGCGGGCGTATTGCGCGACAGCGTGCGTGAAGCAGATCTTGTCGCGCGGATTGGCGGCGAGGAGTTCGCAATCCTCCTACCTGGGATGGACGTGGATGCGGCGATGGCGGTTGCCGAGTGTATTCGCGAGCGGCTGGCAATTCACCGTTTTCCTGTTCTTGGCGCGACAGAAAGCGTGACCGCGAGTTTCGGTCTGGCGCAACGCGATGGCAGTGAACGTTTCCAGGCGTTCAGCGCGCGCGCCGATGCAAGGCTTTATCGCGCCAAGCGCGAGGGGCGCGACCGGGTCGTGGCTGCGGATATGCCGCTGACCGCTGGGCCGGCAGAGGTTGCTCAGCCGGCAAATGCAGCCAGTCCGGCTGCCTGAAGCAATAACCGAGGGCGGCTGGCTTCGGCGGACTATTCCAAGGAAGCAGAAAACCCGCCAACTGACGCTGGCGGGTTTCAAATGTCTGCCCCTTGATGCGCCGGTTATCAGCTTGCCGGTGCAGCCGGCTTTTCCGCCTTGGCGCCGCCGAGGAATTCTTCGCACCAGCTCGGGCCGTCGGCGCGCTTGTGGTCACCGACCAGGCGGATCGAGCGGATGACATAGTCCGAAGAGACGGTCAGCTGCACCGAGCAGCTCAGATATTCCGTGCGGGCCGAGGAGATACGCTTGCCGCGCTTGCCGTCCTTGCCGGTTTCGTACTGGGCCGGGGTCTTGCGGGTCTTATAGCCGCCCTTCCAGTTGTAGACGGTGGAACTGCCGCTTTCGACGTCGGAGAGCGGAGGACCATACTGGGCGAAGAAGCCGCCGGCCGGCTGACCGAGCCAACG
Organism: Ensifer sp. 1H6; assembly: GCF_001976035.1. Taxonomy (NCBI): domain Bacteria; kingdom Pseudomonadati; phylum Pseudomonadota; class Alphaproteobacteria; order Hyphomicrobiales; family Rhizobiaceae; genus Ensifer; species Ensifer sp. 1H6. The sequence continues at coordinate 78,286 of NZ_MOAI01000010.1, forward strand.
CGATTCAACTGCGTTTCTGGAAATCGCCGTCGTCGTGGTGCAGCCTGCGAGCACAAGCGCGAGGCCTGCCACCGTCATCATGCGGAAGTTCATGTTTTCGTCCCTTTGGCTCTCGTTCGGAAGTAGGCGTGGCGCGCGCGCCCCAATCCCCTGAGTTTGCGCGCTTTCCGCTGAGCCTCTAGCGCCAAAAGCCGGCAAAGAAAATCCGCTGTCTGCATTCTATCTAAGGAAAATGCGAAGCGTTGCAGAAAGTCCCTATCTGGCCCCGGAAACCTCACCGCAACGTGATCGGTTGCAGTCGTTTCTGGTCCCTTCGCCCGCCGCTGCGGGCATGGGAAACCGTTGCTCCATTTCGATGCGAATCGCTCCGCGGGAGGGCTTCTGGTGGGCGCGGTCTTCGCCGAGACGCGAAAGCGCTAGAGTTTCGTCGGTGCGCAGGCATTGTCCGCTCCGCTGTGTCGGTCAGGGGCGGCTCCTGTGGGTCTACTCCCCGATCAGCTTGCAGCCGATCTTGGTGGCGCTCCCGGCGATCGCCTTCAGCGGACCGTCATAGACATCGCAATCGAGCAGGTTGTCCGGGCCGCTGCGACGGGCGGAATGGACGTTGATGTTGACGAGAGGTTCGCCGTCCTTGACCCAATGCAGCCGCGTCTCGATGTCGCCCTTGCCGGGGATCGCCACCACGGCCGGTTCGCCATCGCGCTCGGTCCTGTCCTCGCCGAGATCGATCATGCCGATCTGATCAGCATGCTCTTCTGCGCCCGCCGCCGGCTCGCCGGAATAATAGGCCGCGATCACGACCCCTTCCTTCAGCGCCTGAAGTTTGCTCGCGGCGGCCTGCGAGAAGGAAAGATCCACTTCAAAGCCCCAGGGTCCGGCAATATCGGCACCAGCCGGGCCAGCCAAGAGACCGGCAAGGATCATTGCGGCAAGCGACACGGGACGGATGATGGGCGACACGGCAGCACTCCTTGGCAATGGCGGGCAAAAAAGCGGACACAGCAGACAATCGACACGGGCCATCCCCGTCAAGGGGCGGCCTCAAGCACGAGCAATCGCCTTCTGTCCTGGTCGATTGCTGGTGTGCCTGACGGGTGTGTCGGACAAGAGGCGGAACGCGGTTTCGGCCGGGGTTTTCCACTGTACCGGCTTTTTTGGCGAGACCGAGAAGGTTTTTCGAAATAGGCGCTTGTGCAATCCAAATGCCTGTTCTATAGAGGCGCCGCTGGTCACGGAGTGTAGCGCAGTCTGGTAGCGCACCACGTTCGGGACGTGGGGGTCGGAGGTTCGAATCCTCTCACTCCGACCAGCTAAATCAATCCCTTAATTCGTTTTCTGTTCGGCCCGTTTTTGAGTGCGGACCGATTGCGGGCGCCTTCAGGGTAACGCAAGTCGTGGGCTTGTGAAGTTCGTCTCCGCATACGGATTGGCCCGCCTTAATTTGGCGCTGGCCGCTTATCCATTCTCCTCCGTGTTCGACATCTCCTCGAAGTTCTATTGCGGCGCGTGATTCCCTCTGGTGCGCGTTTCGCAGGCGTGAACGCGCCGTTCGTCGAATAACGGTGCATTGGTGGATGTTCGACTTGTTGGTCGATAACTAAGGGTTGTAGTCTCGGCAACTACATTGTCGTTGTCGAGAGGATAGGGAATGTTGTTTAGGCGGATAATAGTCGCATCGGCGCTGGTTCTGGCGAGCCACGGACTGGCGCAGGCGCAGAGCTGCGAGAAAAACTTCAAGGTATCCGGTGTGCCGCTGGTGACGGCCATCAGCTACAAGACCTGGCAGGAATTTTCCAAGCTGAAACCCGACACGGCCTTGCAGCGGCTTGCCCAGGGCGTTGCCGCCGAAGGGTTCTCGGGCATCAAGGTCAACAAGTCGCTCGGCACTGTCGACGCATTCCAGGAAACGACCGGTTCAGGACGCATCCAGACGCTGCGGGTCGTTGCTCGCAAGCGCGGTGCCGGCACGCGCGTCGATGCCATCTTCGACATCCAGGCCGGACAGGTGACCTCCAAGGACATCGTGCGCGACGGTCTCTGCAACATCGTTCGCTCGGCGACGGAGTAGTCGCAGGCGGCTGCTGGCCGTTCGTTTGCGCGGTGCGGCCAAACACCAGTCGGGATGACGGCCGCACAGCCATGCGGGGCTCGCTGCCGTGGCGCGATCAAGTACAAGCTGGAAGCGAACTGTGCCGCTGGGTGGGGGGCACGACGGCCCCCGCGTCTTCAGCGTTGTTTTTCCAAAGCCTTCAGCACGGATTGGCCGATTGCCTGCGCTTGCAGCATCGAGGAGAAGTTGCCCTGAGCCGGATGGGTGACGCCGCGATACTTGACGACGAAGCACCATTTGCCGTTCATGCGCTTCTCGACGGTCACGGTCGTCTCCGGTTTTTTATCCGTGGTCATCTTCGTCTCCTTGAGATCCTGCGCGCCGCCGCGTGGGCAATGCCTGATATCCGCATGACGCGGTCCATGTCCATAGACGTCTGGTTTATGTCGGCTATCGTGACGTGATAGAAACAAAGTTGCGATATCTGACGGTTTTTTGTTCGAAGCGTGTTGAAGCCGCCGGTTGTGGCGCCTAGACAGCCCTCATCACGCCAAGGAGTAAAATTTTGAAGGCTGTCGCATCGTTTTCCGCGTTCGTCGGGCGCACATTCGCGCTCTGGGTCATTCTCTTCGCCGTTCTCGGCTTTGTCTTCCCGGATATTTTCAAGCAGATCACGCCCTATATCGTTACGCTGCTTGGCATTATCATGTTCGGCATGGGCCTCACCATTTCGCTCGACGATTTCAAGGAAGTCGCCAAGCGCCCGTTCGAGGTCGGCATCGGCGTCATCTCACAGTTTCTGATCATGCCCTTGCTGGCCGTGTTGCTGACGGCCATCATCCCGATGTCGCCGGAAGTGGCCGCCGGTGTCATTCTCGTCGGCTGCTGCCCGGGCGGCACCTCGAGCAACGTCATGACATACCTCTCGAAGGGCGATGTCGCGCTGTCGGTGGCCTGCACTAGCGTCACCACGCTTCTGGCCCCGGTCGTCACGCCGTTTCTCGTCTGGACCTTTGCCAGCCAGTATCTGCCGGTTGATGCGATGGCGATGTTCATGAGCATCGTCAAGGTCGTGCTGGTGCCGCTGGCGTTGGGCTTTCTTTTGCAGAAGCTGCTGCCGGGCCTGGTCAAGGCCGCGGTGCCGGCATTGCCGCTGGTCAGCGTTGCGGGCATCGTGTTGATCGTTGCCGCCGTCGTCGGCGCCAGCAAGGGCGCTATCGCCAGCTCCGGCCTGCTGATCTTCGCGGTCGTCGTTCTGCACAATGGCCTCGGCTATCTGCTCGGCTTCTTCGCCGCCAAGGCCGCCGGCCTGTCACTTGCCAAGCGCAAGGCGATCGCCATCGAGGTCGGCATGCAGAACAGCGGTCTCGGCGCGGCTCTGGCCAATGCCTATTTCTCGCCCGTGGCTGCCGTGCCGAGCGCGATCTTCAGCGTCTGGCACAACATTTCCGGCGCGCTGCTTGCCAACTACTTCGCAAGCCGCACGGAAGACGAAAACGTCGAGCCCGTGGTCATCACACGCTGATCGGGAACTACAGCGCCGCGCGTCTTATTAGACGCGCAAAGGTCGCTGTAGCACTTTGAATGGCTGCATGTTTTTATCGTTAAATCGAATAGGATTTAAGGAAACATGCAGCAGCTTCGAATGACAGGAGAGGGCTCGCAAGGGCCCTTTCTTGTTGCACGGCCAAAGCCTGCAAGGTGCATAGCCAGGCGGACTGTCCCACGGCGTTTGGAAACGGTGAAACAGCCCTATCGATCATCATGATCGACGCGCCAAATTACAAATGCCCCGGTGAATTTGAACCCAAGTAATTCGCGACCGCCAATCAAGGTGAAGCAATGTCGACAAGTGTCCCATTTTGGGACGATCGCATCTTGGGCGTCACGCGTGCGGCCATTTTCCGATCGTTCTAGCGGTGGCAGAAGCTGCGGGTGAGGGGCAGTCTCCAACGCCGCACCCGCCTACGTCGGGTCACGTTATTGTTCAATTGGAAACGGCCTGTTCATCGAATGGCGTCTTATCAGGGTGAACAATAAGCGCGATATTATCTTCAACAATCGTTCTCCCAGTGAGGCTCAGATGTTGAAGGAACCGATATTCACATTCCGCGAGATCGCCATATGGTCTGCCATCCTCGGCAGCGTCGTCGGATACCAGCTTTGGCAGCACACAGATCCCGCGCCGCTGACGATGGTGCTTCCGAGCATCGAGCAGCGGTCGTAATTTAAAGGCAATCCGGCGCGGCGCGAAACGCTACTCCTCAGGCATTCCGTTGCGCCGCGCGGCCTGCAATAACTCGATCTCACCGGCCGTCGGACCAAACTGGCTCTGAAGCCGTTTTGTTTCCTCAGCGTCCAACCGGTACTTTCGCGCAAAGGCCTCGATCGTCACGGCCCGCCCAAGAAAGCTTCGGCGCGGCACGTCCTCCCGTTCATGGTCCAGCATCATGGCTGCTCCTCCTTCCCGGTTCTTTGGAAGTAGTGCGGCAGGTCGTTTCGGGAAGAGGCGGTAGGAGCAATCTGGCGAGGCATCAAAAATAGATCAGCAGAAACGGAAAAAGGGCCCTCGTGGGCCCTTTCTGATCTTTGGGGAGTGGCGATCAGCCGTCGATCGTGTCGATGATCTCGCTCGCGCGGCCAGCGCTGACGCGACGCACTTCTGCATCCTCGCGACGACCCGCAAACAGCTCGGTTGCCATCAGCTGGTCGGCGAGATCGGCGGGCAGCGACAGGATCACGCGGGCGTCTTCCGTATGGATGCCGCCGAGCGCCGAGCGCTTGGCCGTGATCATGCCGCCGGCCACCGTGTTGTTGGTGTCGGGATCGATCAGGATGAAGGCGCCGGTCGTCCGATTCTGCTCATAAGGGTCGAAGATCGCCTGTTCGTCGAAGGCAAGGTGAACCTTGCCGATGGCGTTCATCGGCAACTGGTCTGCGTGCTCCCACTTGCCCGTCTTCAGGTCCAGCTGGCTTGCCGGCTGCACCTGCACACGCTGGCGGCGGCTGCCGCTTTTCAGCCAGTAGCGCTTGCCCGGCTGGATGCCATCAGGCTGCAGCGCAACGATCTGGGCGTCGAAGGCAAGGCCCGTCAGCGGCTGGCTGTCGATGGCGACGATCATGTCGCCGCGCGAAACGTCGACCTGGCGGTCGAGCACCAGGGTGATGGCATCGCCGGCGACCGCAGCGTTGCGCACGAGGTCGAAGGTGACGATCTTGGTGACGTTGGCAACCATGCCCGAGGGCAGGATCACGACGCTGTCGCCGGGCTTGACCGCGCCGCCGGCAACCGTTCCCTGGTAGCCGCGGAAGCTTTCGCCCGGGCGCGAGACGCGCTGCACCGGCAGGCGGAAGCCGACGGTCTGGGAGGAGCGTGTCGTCGCCAGTTCAAGCACTTCGACCAGTGTCGGGCCATCGTACCAGGGCATCGAAGCGCGGCCGTCGTAAACGACGTTCTCGCCCTTCAGTGCCGAAAGCGGAATTGCCGTGACCTGGCGCACGCCGAGCGATAGCGCCAGCTCACGAAACTCGTGGCTGATCTGGTCGAACCGGGCGCGGTCATAGTCCGTCAGGTCGATCTTGTTGACCGCCAGAACGAACTGCTTGATGCCCATCAGGGTCGCGATCGTCGCGTGCCGCCGAGTCTGCTCGAGCAGGCCGACGCGGGCGTCGACCAGCAACACCGCGAGGTCGGCCGTCGACGCGCCGGTTGCCATGTTGCGGGTATATTGCTCATGGCCGGGTGTGTCGGCGACGATGAAGGAGCGCTTGTCGGTGGAGAAATACCGATAGGCGACGTCGATGGTGATGCCCTGTTCGCGCTCGGCCTGCAGGCCGTCGAGCAGGAGCGCGAAGTCCGGCAGGCCGAGATCGTTCTGCTTGCCGTTGGAATCACGCCGCAGCGTCGCCGCCTGATCTTCCTTGACCGCCTTGGTATCCCAAAGCAGTCGACCGATCAGCGTCGATTTCCCGTCGTCGACCGAGCCGCAGGTGATGAGGCGAAGGGGGCGGCTGTCGCGCGTTGCGCGGACCGATTCGGACGCCGGAAACGCCAGAACGTGAGCGGCTGCGTCTTCCTGAACGGCATTCGCGGTTGCTGGTGCGGTCATCAGAAATATCCTTCGCGTTTTTTCTTTTCCATCGAACCGGATTGGTCACGGTCGATGGCGCGGCCCTGGCGTTCGGATACGGTCGCGGTTTCAAGTTCGGAGATGATGTCGTCGAGCGACGTGGCGTCGGAGCGGATGGCGCCGGTCAGCGGGAAGCATCCGAGCGTACGGAAGCGGATCACTTCCTCGCGCTTGGCCTCACCCGGCAGCAGTTCGAGACGCGGGTCTTCGGCAAGGATCATCATGCCGTCGCGTTCGACGACCGGCCGTTTCTTGGCGAAATAAAGCGGCACGATCGGAATGTCTTCGGCCTGGATGTAGCGCCAGATGTCGACCTCGGTCCAGTTCGACAGCGGGAAGGCGCGCACGCTCTCGCCCTTGCGCACCATGCCGTTATAGACGTTCCAAAGCTCGGGACGCTGGTTGCGTGGATCCCAGCGGTGGTCTGGGGTGCGGAAGGAGTAGATGCGCTCCTTGGCGCGCGAGGCCTCTTCGTCGCGGCGCGCGCCGCCGAAAGCGGCGTCATACTGGCCGGCGTCGAGCGCCTGGCGCAGCGCCTCGGTCTTCATGATGTCGGTGTAGAGCGCCGAACCGTGGCTGAACGGCGTGACGTTCTCCTGAGCGCCGCGCGGATTAACGTGCTCGATCAGGTCGAGGTCGTAGCGCTTCACGATCTCGTCGCGAAACGTGATCATCTCGGCAAACTTCCAGCCGGTGTTGACGTGCAGCAGCGGAAAGGGAACGCGGCCGGGATAGAAGGCCTTGCGCGCCAGGTGCAGCAGCACCGAGGAATCCTTGCCGATCGAGTAGAGCATGACAGGGCGTTCAAACTCGGCGGCCACTTCGCGGAAGATGTGGATCGCTTCGTTTTCGAGCGCCTTCAAATGCGGGTCAAGCGGCGGCTTGGTGCTCTGCGGATTGTGCAGTTCCGTTTCCGGATGGGTAAGAGGCATTTCAGTCTCCGGGAGGATCTTTGTCTTGGGAGGAGCGCGCCAGCCCTCAGGCGGCGCTGCTCGAAGTCGGGATGATGGAACTGGCGGTCTCTGGGACGTGAAGCCCGCATTCGCGCTTCTCGTCGTTTTCCCACCACCAGCGGCCGGCCCGTTCGGGCTCGCCCGGCTTGATGGCGCGGGTGCAGGGTTCGCAGCCGATCGAGGGATAACCGCGGGCATGCAGCGGGTTCACAGGAACGGCGTTGGCAGTGACGTAACTGCGGATGGTTTCGATGTCCCAGTCGGCGAGCGGATTGATCTTGATGAGGCCGCGCTCAGCATCCGCTTCGGCAAAGGGTGTCGCTGCCCGGTTGCCGGACTGGCCGCGGCGAAGCCCCGTCACCCAGTAGCTGGCGCCTTCGAGTGCGCGTGCAAGCGGCTTCAGCTTGCGCGCGTCACAACAGGCATGCCTGGCTTCGACGCTGTCATAAAAGCCGTTGGCACCATATTGCGCGGCATAGGCGTCGACGTCTGCCTTTTCCGGATGAAAACGCTTGATCAGGATGCCATAGGTCTCTTCGGTCTTGTCGATCAGCGCCACCGTCTCGTTGAAGAGGCGGCCGGTCTGCAGCGTGGCGACATCGACCGCCAGCTGGTTCTCGCCGATGACGGCCGTGATCACCTGATCTTCGATACCGAGCGACGTGGTAAAGACGGCACGGCCTTCAAGGCCGGCAACGAGCGCGAGACGTCCTGCGAGATCCAGGACTTCAAGCGCTTGGTTCAGAGCTTTCGCGGTGGCGTCGAGGGGTGACGTGGTCATGGCTGCGTCCTGTTCCAACTTGTCAGGAATATCGCAGCCGGGTGTGGCGAGGGACAGAAATAGCGGTTTCTAATGCTGGGCGTTTGGAGCAAATCTGCCTCTCAGATCGAAAAGCAGCGAAAAACGCAAGATAAGCTAGTAATTTACTAGACTTTATACTTCCTTTCGCGTCCTTGGCCCGGCCGTTACATGAAGAAGCGCGGCCCCTTCGGTCCGCGCTTCAACGGGCGATCGGTCAACGGTGCCGGTCAGAACTCTACTCAGGCCTTCTCCTGCTCGGCTTCCGGATTGCGAAAAGCAGCCGCAAGTCGGCGGCCGAGCACGGATGCGCGGGCCTAGCAACGACGACGTAGCGCTTGCCTCAAGGCCGGACCGCTCAAGATATGTTGAACGGCAGATGCTTTCCCATCCGTCGCTTCAGGTTCAATCTTGCGGGTTCCGAGGCAAATTGAGGAGTGGGAGATGATGAGGTCCTTTCCTGGCCGCGTTCTCGCCGGAAGCATCGTGACGTTGCTTCTGGTCACTGGCGCCTACGCTCATCACGGCTGGTCCTGGGCAGAGGCGGACCAGATCGAACTTGCCGGCACGATCCGTGAAATCTCGATGGCGCCGCCACATCCGACGCTTCAGGTCGAGACTGAAAAGGACGGGCTCTGGCGCGTCGAACTGGGCAATCCCAGACAGACGGAACGGTCCGGCTTCGTCGAAGGTGTCGCCAAAGTCGGCGATCAGATCGTGGTTCTGGGCAATCGCTCGCTCGATCCGAACGAGAAGCGCCTGAAGGCAGTCCGCGTCACCGTTGCCGGCAAGAGCTTCGACATCTATCCGGACCGCATCCGGACCGGTGGATGAGCGCGGCGGAACTGCTCGATTGGATTGCCGCCTGGCCGCTGGCGTCAGCGATGCGTCGATCCGCGATCCTCTATCTCGTCGTCAACGCGGCCCATATCTTGGCGATCGCGCTTTTGATCGGCGCGATCGTGCCTCTGGACCTGCGACTGCTCGGTTTCTTCGGGAACACTTCGCTGGAAGGGCTCGGGCCGTTTCTGTCGCGCGCTGCCGCGGTCGGTCTGGGTCTGGCGATCGTGACCGGTTTCTGCCTCTTTAGCGTTCGGCCGGCGGCTTATGCCGCGAATGCTGCCTTCCTCGCAAAGATCGGTCTGCTCGGGGTTGGCGCCGCCAATGCTATGACTGTGCATCTTGGCGGCGCCTGGCGGCGCCGTAAATGGCGGCCCGGTCTCATGGCGTCTTCGCGTATCCGCAGCCGTCTCGCTGACGGTGTGGCCGGCAGCACTTCTGGCTGGGCGCTGGATCGGCTTTCTCTGACGCCGATCCTATCGCTCGTTTGCCGTTCTCCACGCGGGGACGACCGGCTCCCGCTCGACCGTTCTGCCACGCACGAACTGCAACGTGGCCTCGGCGACGCGTTGGCCGAGATGCCGTGCTGTGGCGAGATCGGATGCCGGCGGCGCGAGATCGGCCCCCTGGTCGACATTCGACTGGGCGCCGGCGCCCAGCCAAAAGCCCAACCGGTTGAGATCATCAGGTGATCCGGTGGTCGAGTGGTTGGAAGGCGGCAGATCGAGGTTGATCCAGTGCATGCCGTGCTGGGCAGCAAAGAGTGCGAGCTGCATCAGCGTCGCGAGCTTGTCGCCGGAAGCGGTTCCCGAATTGGTGAAGCCGGCGGCGATCTTGTCTTTCCAGAGATAGCCTTTGGCCATTACAGCGTTGGAACTCGCTTCCTGAAAAGACTTGAACGCGGCCGACGGGCCTCCGACATAGGTTGGCGTGCCGAAGATGATCGCCTCGGCCGAGAGCAGATCGCTCCAGCGCGCCGGTGTGTCTTCAACGGTCAAGAGCAGGCACTGCGCGCCGTCGACCCGCTCGATACCGGTTTTGACAGCGTCAGCCTGCCGTGCCGTGTGTCCGTAGCCGCTGTGGTAGATGACGGCGATGCATATGTTGCTCATGGTTCGGTCTCCTTTGGTTTTGGTGGTGGATTTGTCGCGCGAGCGAAGGCGCGCGCCGTCGGCGCGTGCCAGGTTTGCTGAAGCGTTGGTCAGGGTCGGTTGACGGAGCTGTCGGCTCCAACGATTTTTAGGGCGCGGCCACCCGCCGTTCAGTGAACGGCATGGCCACCGAAATGTCGCAGTGTTTCCGGGAGATGTTTGAGCTTCTCCGGATTGCGGGTGACGTAGATGGCGGTGATCCGATCCTGCTCGATCTCAAGGGCAGTGGTCTGCAGGATCTCTCCGTCTTCGATGGTGATGAAACCGGGCAGCCCATTGATGAAATCGTAACGCACCAGCCGCGACATCGTCTGGGCAAAGATCAGCGCCAGCGAGGCGTGCAGCTTCATCACCTTGTCTAGGCCGACGATCGGCCGTCTTGGTGCCACCGTCTTACCGCCACCATCGGCATAGACGATCGCCTCGGTCGCAAGCAGCGAACGAAGCTGCTGCATGTCGCCGCCACGCGACGCCGCGAAGAAGGCGGAGGCGATTTCCAGGCCCTGTTCCCGTGGCATCGCAAAGCGGCGTCGGTCATTGCGGATATTGACGCGGGCGCGGCTGGCGAGCTGGCGGCAGGCCGCCGGCTTGCGGCCGATCGTCTCGCCAATTTCATCGAAGCTGACGCCGAAGACATCGTGCAGCAGGAAGGCAGCCCGTTCGAGCGGCGACAGACGCTCCAGCGCCATCATCAGCGGCAGGGTGATGTCGTCGAGGTCGTCGCTCTCCTCGACGATCGGTTCCGGCAGCCACGGCCCGAGATAGGTTTCGCGCCGCCGTCGTGCCGACTTCAACTGATCGAGGCAAAGGCGCGTCACGATCCGGCGCAGAAACGCCGATGGTTCCTTGACGGTCACACGGTCGGTGTCCAGCCAGCGCAGGAATGCCTCCTGGACGATGTCCTCGGCCTCGCTGACCGAACCCAGCATCCGATAGGCAATGCGGATCAGTCGCGGACGCAGCGGGTCGAAGCTCGTTTTGACGTCTTCGTCGGTCATCTCGGTCATCACATCCCCCACTGCCGTGCGGTGCAGGCGGTCAAGCAATGGCCAGCGCGCAGGCGGAGCCATGATGGCATTGCCGCAGCGGTTGCGACAAGCGGATCGAGCTTCGCTGTCATGTTCGTCTCCTTCATCTCGGGCACTTGAGAAGACAGGACGAGATAGCGTCAATGAATGTGACATGCCGCAGACGTTGCGGCAGTCGAATGCCGGGGAAAACGTGCCTCGTGGCGCAGGCGATCCTATCTGTCGCTGACGGCCCAGCGCGGATTGATCCAGGGCTCCTGATTGGACCGGGCAAGCGGTTGCTTGCCGAGGATATGGTCGGCTGCCTTTTCGCCGGTCATGATCGAGGGGCTGTTGAGATTGCCATAGGTCACGTGCGGGAAGATCGAGGAGTCCGCGACGCGCAAACCATCGACGCCGATCACCCGCGTCTCCGGGTCGACCACGGCCATTGGGTCGTCCTTGGCACCCATCCGGCAGGTGCCGCAGGGGTGGTAGGCGCTTTCCAGGTGTTCGCGCAGGAAGGCGTCGATCTCATCGTCCGTCTGCACCTTCTCGCCCGGCTGGATCTCCGGCCCGCGATACTGGTCGAAGGCCCGCTGGCCGAAGATCTCGCGGGTGAGGCGCACGCAGTGGCGGAACTTCTCCCAATCCTCCGGGTGGCTCATATAGTTGAAGCGGATCACCGGGTCGGCCATCGGATCGGAGGATCGCAGGGTGACGTTGCCGCGCGACTTCGACAGGTTGTAGCCCACATGCACCTGGAAGCCGTGGCTCTTGGCCGCCGCCTTGCCGTCATAGCTGATCGCGACCGGCAGGAAGTGATACTGGATATCGGGCTGCTTGACGCCCGGCGCCGAACGCAGGAAGGCGCAGGCCTCGAATTGGTTGGAGGCGCCGAGCCCACCTTTGGAGAGCAACCATTGTGCTCCGGCGACCCCCTGCCAGAACCACGGCAGCCAGGAATAGAGCGAGACCGGTTTGGTCGAGACCTGCTGGAAATAGAACTCCATATGGTCCTGAAGGTTGGCGCCGACACCGGGTCGATCGACCTTGACCTCTATGCCCATGTCCTTCAGGTGCTGTGCCGGGCCGATGCCGGACAGCATCAGCAGCTTCGGCGAGTTGAAGGAGGAGGCGGAGACGATCACCTCGCGGTTCGCCTTGACGATCTCGATCTTGCCGCCGCGCTCGATCTCGACGCCGGTCGCCCGGCGGTTCTCGATCACCACCTTGCGGGCAAAACAGCGCATGAGCGAAACGTTGGGCCGCTTCAGAGCCGGGCGGAGATAGGCGTTGGCGGCGGACCAGCGGCGCCCCTGCCAGACGGTCTGCTCCATCAGGCCGAAGCCTTCCTGCTTGGAGCCGTTGTAGTCGTTGGTAAGCTCGAAGCCCGCCTGCTCGCCCGCTTCAATGAAGGCATGGAACAGTGGGTTGGTCACCGGCCCGCGCTTGACGTGCAACGGCCCGTCGGTCCCGCGCCAGCCGACCTCGCCTCCGTGCGAATGCTCCATGCGCTTGAAGTAGGGAAGCACGTCGGCATAGGCCCAGCCACGTGCGCCCAGGTCCTCCCAGCGATTGAAATCCTCGGCATGGCCGCGCACGTAGACAAGGCCGTTGATCGAGGAGGAGCCGCCGATGACCTTGCCGCGCGGCGCGGTGATGCGCCGGTTGTTGAGGTTCGGCTCGGGTTCGGAATGATAGCCCCAGTTGTAGCGGTCCATGCTCATCGGCCAGGCAAGTGCTGCCGGCATCTGGATGAACGGCCCGATGTCCGAACCGCCATATTCGAGCACGATTACGGAATGCTTGCCGTCCTGCGAGAGGCGGTAGGCGAGCGCCGAACCGGCCGAGCCGGAGCCGATGATGATGTAGTCTGCCTGCATGATCGTGCTCTTTCTTCTGCGTCTCTAAACCGGCCGGTACCGTGCCTCTACCTCTGTCCCCTCATTCCTGTGCTTGTCACAGGAATCCAGCCAAGCGACGTCTGTCGCTTGAGGGAGTCTTTCGCGCCACCGACGTGGCGCTGCTGGATCCCCGGAACTCGCTTCGCTCACCCGAGGATGAGGGAGCGAATCAGATGCGTCCCGAGGAAGGCCGCTTGAACCTCAATACGGCGCCTGCACCGGGCTCATGCCGACGTAGACGGTCTTCAACTCGCTGTAATGGTTGAGCGCCGCCACGGAATTCTCGCGCCCGAAACCGGATTGCTTGGAGCCGCCGAAGGGGATCTCGACCGGGCAGAGATTGTAGGTGTTGATCCAGAGCGTGCCGGCTTCGAGTTGGTCGACGACGCGGTGGGCGCGGGTGATGTCGGCGGTGAAGACGCCGGCCGACAGGCCGAATTCGGTGGCATTGGCGCGCGCGACGACATCAGCCTCGCTTTCGAAGTCGAGAACGCACATCACAGGGCCGAAGATCTCTTCGCGCGCGATGGTCATGTCGTCGGTGACGTCGGCAAAGACGGTCGGCTGGATATAGGTGCCGTCGGCACTGACCGCATTCGGAATGCCGCCGCCGGTGACCAGACGCGCGCCCTCGGCTTTGCCCTTTTCGATATAGGAGAAGACCTTGTCGCGTTGCGCGCCCGACACCATCGGCCCGAGCTGGGTGGCTTCGTCCATCGGGTCGCCGATGACGATCGCTTCAGTGCGCGCCTTGAGGCGATCGAGGAACGCATCCTTGATGCCCTTCTGGACGAAGACGCGGGTGCCGTTCGAGCAGACCTGGCCGGTGGAATAGAAGTTGCCGAGCATGGCGCCGCCGATGGCGCTTTCGAGATCGGCATCGTCGAAGACGATCAGCGGCGACTTGCCGCCGAGCTCCATCGTTACGTGGCGAAGACCGGCAGCTGCCGCCTCATACACCTTGCGGCCCGTCGGCACCGAGCCGGTGAGCGATACCTTGGCGACATCGGGGTGGTTGACGAGCAGCGGACCGGTCGTCCGATCGCCCTGGATGACGTTGTAGAGGCCCTTGGGAAGGCCCGCCTCGATCAGGATCTCGGCGATCTTGAGGGCGCCGAGTGGGGTATTCTCCGATGGCTTGAAGACCATGGCGTTGCCGGCGGCAAGCGCCGGCGCACCCTTCCAGCAGGCGATCTGCTGCGGATAATTCCAGGCGCCGATGCCGACGCAGACGCCGAGCGGCACACGCTTGGTATAGGCGAAATCGCCGCCGAGCGGAATGTAGTCGCCGTTGAGCGCTGTGGCGATGACGCCGCCGAAGAATTCGAACGAGTCGGCGCCCGATGTCGGGTCGGCGACGATCGTCTCCTGGATCGGCTTGCCGGTGTCGAGCGTTTCGAGCTCGGAAAGCTCGCGGTTGCGCTCGCGCATGATCTCGGCGGCGCGCTTCAAGATGCGGCCGCGGGCAGTCGGGCTCATGGCCGCCCATTCCGGTTGCGCGCGCTTGGCAGCGGCAATCGCCTTTTCGACGATCGCGGGCGTTGCCGCATGCAGCCGGGCGATCACCTCGCCGGTTGCGGGATAGATGCTCTCGAAGACGGTGCCGGCAATGTCCTCGACATACTCGCCATCGATGAAGTGCGAGGCTTGCGGTTGGGCTCTCATGTCATTCTCCCCGCGGATAGCGTTTGGATTCCTCGAGATTGTCGAGGTTCATGTGGTTGCGCATGTAGCGCTCGGATGCTTTTTGCAGCGGCTGATGGTCCCACGGATAATAGGCGCCGTTCCTCAGTGCCTCGTAGACCACCCAGCGCCGGGCCTGGCTCTCGCGCACGGCGCCATCGAAGGCCTCCATGTCCCAGTGGGCGGCGCACATGTCGCGAAACGCATTCAGCGTTGCCGCCTGCACCGGTGTCTCCGGGTTTGCCGCGAGGTTCTTCAGCTCCAGCGGATCGGCTTCGAGATCATAGAGCTGATCCGGGTCGAGCGCGCAGTGGATATATTTCCATTTGCCCTTGCGAATGGCGACCAGCGGCGCGTGGGACGCTTCCGCAGCATACTCCATGAGCACCGGCTCGGTGCGCTCCTCGCCATTGATGACAGGCACGAGGCTGATGCCATCAGTCCAGGGCTTCACCTCGTCCATCGAGATGCCGGCGAGGTCGCAAAGCGTCGGGGTTACGTCGAGGTTCGACGTCGGCGTCAGGTGCAGGCCGGGCGCAACGGCGGGTCCGGCCGCCATCAGGGGCACGCGCGCCGAGCCTTCGAAGAAGTTCATCTTGAACCACAGGCCGCGCTCGCCCAGCATGTCGCCATGGTCGGAGCAGAACAGGATCAGAGTGTTGTCGAGCATCCGGGTGCGCGTCAGCGTGTCGACAAGTTCGCCGACCTTTTGGTCGAGATAGGAAATATTGGCGAAATAGGCGCGGCGCGAGCGGCGGATATTGTCCTCGGTCAAGTCGAAATTGACGTAGTCGCAGGAATGCATGATCCGCTTCGAGTGCGGATCCTGGTCCTCCTCCGGCAGCATGCCGACCTCTGGCAGAAGATGCTCGCAATCCTCGTAGAGATCCCAGAATTTCTTTCGTGCGACATAGGGGTCGTGCGGGTGGGTGAAGGAGACGGTCAGGCACCAGGGGCGGCGGCCCGCGTCGTCGTTTTCGCGCGACAGCTGGTAGAGCTTCTGGTTGGCGAGAAAGGCGACCTCGTCGTCATACTCCATCTGGTTGGTGATCTCGGCGGCGCCGGCGCCGGTGACGGAGCCGAGATTGTGATACCACCAGTCGATGCGCTCGCCCGGCTTGCGATAATCCGGCGTCCAGCCGAAATCGGCGGGATAGATATCGGTCGTCAGCCGCTCCTCGAAACCATGCAATTGATCAGGCCCGACGAAATGCATCTTGCCGGACAGTGCCGTGTAGTAGCCGGCGCGGCGCAGGTGATGTGCGTAGGTCGGGATCGAGGACTGGTATTCGGCGGCGTTGTCATAGACCCGGGTGCGGCTCGGCAGCTGGCCTGCCATGAACGAGGCGCGGGCAGGCGCGCAAAGCGGCGACGAGGTGTAGTTGTTGCGAAAGCGGGCGGAGCGGGCGGCGAGGCTCTTCAGGTTCGGCGCATGCAGGAATTCCGCCGGACCGTCGGGAAAGAATTTTCCGTTCAGCTGGTCGACCATAATGATCAGGATATTAGGTCTGGCGGTCATATGGCCCGTCCTTGGCGGTGGAGCTGGTCGAGAAGCGAGGTGACGTAGTCTTCCGTCAGCGCGATCGAGGCTTCGATGCCGATCGGCGCAGAGCGCAGACTCTGGCGGATGTAGAGCCCGTCGATCATCGCAGCTGCGCCTTCCGCGATGCGTTCCGCGTCATCGACGGGACAAAGCGCCTTGAGGCTCGCCATCAGGTTGGAGCGCAACCGCCGGGCGTAGACGACGAGGAACCGGCGGACGTCTTCCGAGCGCTGCGCCTCGGAATAGAAGGCGAGCCAAGCGGCGATGGTGTCGGGCGCAAACTGGCTTGCCTGGAACGAAACGCGGATCAACGCGCTCAGTTTCTCACGCGGTGTAATCGCTGCACTCAGCGCCGTCACCGTATCGTCGCGCAGTTGCCTTAGAAGACTGCGCACGGTCTCGATCAGCAATTGCTCCTTGCTGCCGAAATAGTGATGGGCAAGGGAAGGGGAGACACCGGCACGGCGGGCGATGTCGGACATGGTGACGGCGAGCGTGCCCTGATCGCCGATCACGCGCAGCGCCGCATCCACCAGCGCCTTGCGGCGCACAGGCTCCATCCCGACCTTGGGCATCCGTCTCTCCCTCGATGATGGTCAGTTTATTTTTGATTGACTCATCAATCAATAAAAATTTGCGATGTTTTCTCTTTCTTTTTTCGGAGAAATCCGGCTCAATCCGATGGTAGAGTTCTGGATATCAGAAGGACTGGAGGTTGAAATGACCCATGCATTCGATCCGGCTGGCAAGGCGGCGGTTGCCGGCAAATGGGGATGGTTCGTCGCGCTCGGCGTGCTGTTGATCATGTGTGGCGGCCTTGCCTTCGGCAATCTGCTGATGGCGACGGTGGCCTCGGTCTATTATGTCGGGCTGATCATGCTCGTCGGCGGCCTGTTCAATCTCGCCCATGCCTTTCAGGTCAAGGGTTGGAACAGCGTGCTCTATTGGGTGCTGAGCGGCGCCTGCTACGCCATTGCCGGGCTCTTTGCCTTCATCAACCCGGTGCTGGCCTCCTCCGTCCTCACTTTCCTGATGGCCATCGCACTCGTCGTCGCCGGTTGCTTCCGGATCTGGGTCAGCTTCAAGCTGCGGCCGATCCAGGGCTGGGGATGGGTCGCGCTCGGCGGTCTGGTCACGCTCGCCGCCGGTCTGATCATTGCCGCCGGCTGGCCGGTCAACAGCCTCTGGATCCTCGGCCTGTTCCTGGCGGTCGATCTGGTGATGCAGGGTCTGTCGCTGATCGCCTTCGGGGTGTTGGCAAAAGGCTAGCGCACGGCTCGCTCGCCTTTGCCGTGTTCGGGTGGGATTGTAAGCAGAGCGTGCCTGTTGGCTGGCGTATTGGGAAGGCGACCGTGCGGGCCGCCCGTGTAACGACGCTCATCCCAGCGCTGATCGCCATCTCGGGTGTAGCGCTACAGGTGCCCCTGTCCGGCATGGCACTGATCCTGCTTGCAGTGTGACTGCTCTGGACCACGATGTTTGCGCTTGCCGCGATCTTTCTCGGTCGTGGCATGCACTCGTTATCGCATCACCTGAACCTGTTGCGACCAATTTTCCGCAGTTCGGGAAAATTCGATGAAACTACTGATTTTATTAGAAAGTTCGATAATGATCAGCGTGGGCGGAGCTGTCATATAGCTTTCATCAAAGCTTCATATTGGGGAAAGACTTCGTTGACTGTTGGTCGCCATCCTGCGGCCGTCCGATCGTCCGTTCTCAATCTTCTGGAGCCCGGCATGTCCGCCGCCCCCGCCGAAATTCTCTCGCTTCGCCGGTTCGGCGACGACCAGATCGTAACGCTTGCAAAGCTTGTGATCGAAAGCGCATTCCAGCCGATCGTCGAAGCGGCAACCGGTGCCGTGTTCGGCTACGAGTCACTGATGCGCGGCTTTCAAAAGCTGGGCTTTGCCTCGCCCTTGGAATTGCTCGACAAGGCGGAAGAGGCCGGCCAGTTGCTGGCGCTCGAGCATATGGTCAACAGTCGTGCCGTCGCAGGCTTCGCGACATTGCCGGAATTTTCCACCCGCACGCTGTTCCTGAATTTCGATTCCCGCCTGGTCGGCGGCGAAAACGCGATCGTCGAGCGCCTCGTCAATCACCTGAAGCGCGCCAACATCGCGCCGTCGTCCTTATGCTTCGAGCTGTCCGAACGTTTCGACAGCGGCAAGATGCCGGATTTCTCGGCGCTCGTGCGCGAACTGCGGCTGGCCGGATTCAAGCTGGCCATCGATGATTTCGGCGCCGGCTTCAATGGCCTCAAGCTGCTCTGCGATCAGCCCGTCGATTACGTGAAGATCGACCGGCATTTCATTTCCGGCATCGACGCCGATGCGCGCAAGCGCCACCTGGTGCGCCACACCGTCAACACCGCCCATGTGCTCGGCACCCGGGTCATCGCCGAAGGCGTCGAGACCGAGGCGGAGTTCCAGACCTGTCGCGATCTCGGCTGCGACCTCGTACAGGGCTATTTCATCGCCCGGCCGACGACGCACCTGAGCGAATTGCAGCCTGCCTATCCGCATTTGGCCTTGAATGGCGGCGGTCACCGCTCGTCGGCGACGCTCGACAGCATTCTGATCCGCAAGCAGATCGAACAGCTGCCGGCGGTGCGCGAAAGCGACGAACTCGAATCCGTGTTCGATCTGTTCCGGCTTAATCCCCGTCAGGCGTTCTTTCCGGTGCTCAACGCCAACGGCGAACCGCGCGGCATCCTGCACGAATATCACGTCAAGGAGATGATCTATCATCCCTTCGGCCGCGACCTGCTGAAGAACCGGCTCTACCAGCGCCGCATCTCGCATTTCGCAAGCCCGGCGCCGATCGCCGATCTCGATACGCCGGCCGACGAGATGCTGAAGATTTTCGCCGGCATGGACGGCAGCGATTGTGTGATCCTGACCGAGAATATGCGCTATGCAGGCATCCTGTCGGCATCGTCGCTGTTGAAGATCATCAACGAGAAGCAGTTGAAGACGGCGCAGGAGCAGAACCCCCTGACCGGATTGCCCGGCAATCGCGCCATCCGCGATTACGTTCAGGACGCGATCCTCGACGGCGATCAGCCGCGCTATTTCTGCTATTGCGACTTTGACGATTTCAAGCCGTTCAACGATACCTACGGTTTTCAGAAGGGCGATCTGGCGATTTCGCTTTTCGCCGCCCTGCTGCGGCGGCATTTCATTGGCGAAGAAAAGTTCCTCGGCCATGTCGGCGGCGACGATTTCTTCGTCGGCATCAGCGGTTGCACCGTCGATGAGCTGCAGGTCGTTCTTCACCGTCTACTCGACGATTTCGCCTCCGATGTCCGCCAGCTCTATCTACCGGAGCATCAGGCAGAGGGGCGTATCAGCGGTCATGGCCGCGATGGCACGGCCAAGGATTTTCCGCTGATGCGCTGTTCGATCGCCGTTCTCGGATTGCCGGAAGGTTTTGTGTTTTCGGACGGCCAAGCCGTCAGCGCCCGCATCGCCGAGATCAAGTCTCGTGCCAAGGCCAGCGCCAGCGGCCTCGTTCTGGAGGCGCTCGGCGTCTAACGCGTGGATGGGCAAACACGTTGCAGTCGGCAATGAGTGCCGCTGCGTCCATTTACGCCTGGGTTTTTGGCAGGCGATGGACCAGGTAGTCGCGCATCTGCGCAAGTGCCATGTCGCGTGTCAGCCCCCCTTCAGACTGCAGCCCGAGCCGCAGCCACAGCCCGTCGATCAACGATGTAATGGCAAGCGCCACATCTTCGCACTCGTTCGCAGGCAGGATGTGCGTCAGCGCCGACAGCAAGTTCGACCGCATCCTTGCGTGAATGATCTTCTGAATCCGCGCCAATTGCGGTTCGCGCGGCACTTCGGCGCAAAGCGATAGCCAGGCGTGGCAGACGGAAGGCTGGAAGAAGCGTTCCTCGAAATTGGCCTCAATGATCGCATCCATCCGCTCGAGCGGGGTACGTGCGCGATGCAGCCTCTCGACCACCGCTTCTTTCAAGGAAGCGTTCGCCTCGCGCATGGCATGCTCGAACAGTTCCTGCTTGCTGGCAAAATAATGCAGCACGATGCCCTTCGAGGCGCCGGCATGCGTCGCCACCTTTTCCAGGGTCGCCCCGGCCATTCCCTCTTTCTGCAGGACCTCAAAGGCCGCCCGCCGCAGCTCGCGGCGCCTGATCTCACTGATTTTCGTCAATCGCATGCGGTTTCTCCCAAGCGATTCTCACATTGACAATCTTTCCAGGAAGATCAATTGCTGACCCGTGGGTCAATTTGAAGTCCCGACGGACAATTGTGAGGATCGCGATGCTGCATTTGAAGAGCCTGATATTTGCCGCTGCTCTGTTGACGGCCACAAGTTCCGGCTTTGCCGGTGATCCGCAGGCATGCAAAAGCGTGCGGTTGGCGGAGCCCGGCTGGAATGACTTGGCCTTTACGACCGGCGTCGGGCTGAGCCTGCTGAAGGCGCTTGGATATGAGCCGGAAAGCAAGCTTCTCGGCATCGACGTCATCTATACGAGCCTGCGCAGCAAGGATCTCGACGTCTTTCTCGGCTACTGGGATCCGGCTATGGTCGCCTACTACAAGCCTTACCGGGAGGACGGTTCGGTCGAGACCGTGCGAACCAATCTTGAGGGGGCAAAATACACCTTTGCCGTTCCCGACTACGTCTGGGAAGCGGGCGTCAAGGATTTCTCGGATTTGAAACCCTTCTCCGACAAGTTCGAAAAGAAGATGTACGGCATCGAACCTGGCTCCAATCAACTGATGCTCGATGCCATCAAGGATCCAGATCTTGGTCTGGCAGACTGGGAAGTGGTCGAGTCGAGCGAGCAGGGCATGTTGTCCGAGGTGACGCGTCGGGTTCGTGACAAGGCCTTCATCGTATTCCAGGGCTGGGCGCCACATCCGATGAACACTGTATTTTCGATGAAGTACCTGACGGGTGGCGACAAGTTCTACGGTCCGAATTTTGGCGCGGCGACGGTGTCGACGCAGGTACGCAAGGGATACCTTCAGGAGTGCCCGAATGTCGCCCGCCTGTTGAACAATCTGGTTTTCGACGTCGATTTCGAGAACCGCGGCATGGGCTACCTGATGAATGACGGCCTGTCGCCCGATGAGGCAGGGGCTAAGTCGATCAAGGAAGAACCGCAGCGTCTGGAACCATGGCTCGCTGGCGTAACGACCTATGACGGCAGCCGGGGCTGGCCGCGGTCAAAGCCGCGCTCGGTCTTTGATGGTGATCGATCAGCAGTCGTGGGCGGCCGCCAAGCGGCGAATAGAACTGCCCGGCGGCCAGCAGTTCACCTATGTCGATCACGGGCAGGGGCCGGTTCTCCTTCTCTTGCACGGCTACTCCGATACCAGCCGCAGTTTTTCCCTGATCGCGCCATCCTTAGGCGGATATCGCCTGATCATTCCAGATCTCGGCGGACACGGCGGTTCGATGCCCAGGGAAGGGATGTCGATTGCCGAACTCGCCCACGATGTCGATTGTCTGGCCGATCGCCTGGCCATTCACCAGTTTGTGCTTGTTGGTCATTCCATGGGAGCGATGATTGCTGTCGATATTGCCGCGCGCCGCCGGGAGGCGGTGCGTGCATTGATCCTGCTCTCGGGAAGCCTCAAGCCGGACTTTGGTCCGGGGACGGAGGTCGCCCGGGCGATACGCGGGCTCAAAGACCCGCTTGGTCCCGACGATGCCTTCTTCGACCGCTGGCATGCCTGCAGTCGGTCGGTCGACACGGCGTTCCTAAGGCATCTGCGCCGCGAAGCCGCAGCGATGCCGATGACGACTTGGCGAACGCTCCTTGATGCGCTCGCGGTGACGGATCTCAAATCGCGCGCGACTCATGTCAGAGCGCCGGTGCTGTGCATCGCCGGAGCACAGGATCCTCTTTTTGACATCGGGCATCGGCAGGTTCTTGCCGAGACCTTCGCCTCCGTGCGCTCCATCACGCTCGACGGCCATGGCCACAACCCGCATTGGGAGAGTCCTGCCGATGTCGCAGCGCTGATCCTCTCGTTTCTCGGCGATGAGGTCGGCCAACCCGGATCGACATCGGGCCTTTCCGCGACGCATGGGCGGCGCTAGGTATGACGCTTGAGAGTCCTTGAGGTAGAGCCATGTCCCTTCCAGTTGAAATGACCTTCGTTGATCTTCCGTCCCCGGGCGGGGCGGAAAATATGGTGCTGTCGAAGGGACCATTGCCGACGCTCAAGCCGGGCGACATTCTGGTGCGCGTCGAAGCGGCAGGCATCAACCGGCCTGATGTGCTCCAGCGCAAGGGCGACTATCCGCCGCCGCCCGGGGCGAGCCCCATTCTCGGGCTGGAGGTTGCCGGTGAAGTGGTGGCTCTCGGCGAGGGCGCGCAGGGTTTTTCGATCGGCGACAAGGTCTGCGCCCTGGCGAACGGCGGTGGTTACGCCGAGTATGCGGCCGTGCCGGCGACGCAGGCGCTTTCCTGGCCGAAAGGGTATGACGCGGTGAAAGCGGCAGCCTTGCCGGAAACTTTCTTCACTGTCTGGGCCAATGTCTTCGGCATGGCCGAGCTGAAAGCGGGGGAAACCATCCTCGTCCACGGCGGATCGAGCGGTATCGGCACGACGGCAATCCAGCTGGCAAAAGCATTGGGCGCCGAGGTCTTCGCCACCGCCGGCAATA
Organism: Ensifer sp. 1H6; assembly: GCF_001976035.1. Lineage (NCBI taxonomy): Bacteria > Pseudomonadati > Pseudomonadota > Alphaproteobacteria > Hyphomicrobiales > Rhizobiaceae > Ensifer > Ensifer sp. 1H6. The sequence goes on from NZ_MOAI01000010.1 coordinate 100,991, forward strand.
CTGAGAAGTGCCGGGCCTGCGAGGCGCTCGGCGCGAAACGGGCGATCAACTATCGCGACGAAGATTTCAAGTCGGTCGTGCTGGAGGAAACCGGCGGTCGCGGCGTAGACGTCATCCTCGACATGGTCGGCGGCCGCTATTTCGACCGCAATATTGGTACGCTTGCCAAGGATGGCCGGCTCTCGATCATCGCCTTTCTCGGCGGCGCCAAGGTCGAGGCCGCCAACATCGCCCCGATCCTGTCAAAGCGGCTGCATGTCATGGGTTCGGCGCTCCGCCCGCGAACGGCGGCAGAGAAACAGGCGATCCGCGACGGCCTGCTGGCAACCGCCTGGCCATTGCTCGAAGCGGGCAGCGTCGCACCGGTCATCCACGCGGTGCTGCCATTCGAACAGGTGGCGGACGGACACCGGATGATGGAAGAGGGCGACCACATCGGCAAGATCGTCATGACCATGCGAACCTCGTCATGACCGCGCGAAGTTCGTCGTGACCATGCGAAACGCATCATAACCTAGCTTGAGTTACGACCTTCGTCGGCCTTGCAATCCCGGGAAATTCACCTACCTTGAAATTATCGCTAACGAACAGAAAGGAAGGTGATCCAATGTCTAATGAGATTTCGGTCGTCGTGACAGGCATGGGAGAGGTGAACACGTCGAGGCGAACTTCGGCCTGATTCCCGCCTTCCTTCGGGTCCTAAGCCCGGGCCAGCCACTTGGCCAAAACTCATGGAAGGGTCGCCTCGCGCGGCCCTTTTCCATTTCTAGCCCGCCATGCAATTTCCCATCCCGATCTTCAGATGCATTCTGCGCCGGCGTGCGCGTGCGCCTGCGATGTCGTCAAATACCGAAACGCCCGACCGCCGGGATCTTGATGCCCGGTTTGGCAATGTCGAAACCGGCGACGAGGCCGAAGAAATGCAGCTCCAGGCCGCTGCGCACCCCCGCCGAAATGCCTGCGAGGCCATAGAGCGTCGCATGCAGGTCGCGGCTATCGGCGTCGATCTGGAACAGTTTCCCCTCCGGCAGGTAGTCGCGCCCGACAGCATCTGGCGGCAACACCGCATTGAGTTCGGGGACCGAGCGCAGCACATGGGCAACGAAGGTGTTTGAGTTCGGCCCCGGCCAGATCCGGTAGCCGCCGGCCGATGAATAGGGGTAGGCAGCGATTGCCGCTTCGATCTTCGGGATCAGCCTGCTCGCCTCGACGCCGCTGGCGGTCGCAACCAATCGCGGCTCGTTCGAATACCAACGGGCGTCCGCCTGATAGGCGTTCCTGCGGATCGGCTTGCCCCAGCCGACCTTGTCGTAGCGATTATAGGCCTGGGCGCCCTGTTGCTTGGTGACGATCCAGGCGTGGCTGGCGACCGCTCCCTTCATGCCGCCCGTCGTGGCGGAGAAGATATAGACCGCCGCATCCGGGCTTTGCGCCGGCTTCGGCAGGATGCCCGCCGAAGACCAATCGGCATGGCGCCAACTCTGCGGTCGCTCCTTCATATACCACCATCCGGCCGACGCTAGAGCCGGCAGAAGGTAGATGACCAGAAAGACGGCGACGAGCCTGCGGATGAATTTCATGAAAGCGCCGGTTTCCTGTTGTCCGATTCCTGCTAAATGCATGCACTAATCTAGGAAATTTGAGGGCAAGACATGTCGAATCCCGTTCTCGTCGAAGTCACGCGCGGCAATCTGGTCGAAAGCCGTCACCGCGGCCTGGTCATCGCTGTCGATAGCGAAGGCCGTACGGTCTTTTCGCTGGGCGATACCGAGAGCGGCGTGTTCCCGCGATCGGCCTGCAAGGCAATGCAGGCGCTGCCGTTGATGGAAAGCGGCGCTGCTGACGCTTACGGCTTCGGCAACAAGGAACTGGCGCTCGCCTGCTCCTCGCATTCGGGCGAGCCGGAGCATGTCGCGCTTGCCACGAAGATGCTGGCTGCTGCCGGCCGCGACGTGTCGGCGCTCGAATGCGGCGCCCACTGGTCGTCTGACCAGAAGACGCTGATCGGCCAGGCGCGCTCGATGGAGGCGCCGAGCGCGCTTCACAACAATTGCTCCGGCAAGCATTCCGGCTTCATCTGCGCCTGCTGCCATTCAGGCACTGAAGTGAAGGGCTATGTCGGCTATGATCACCCGCTGCAGCAGGAAATCCGTGGCGCCATGGAAAACCTCACCGGCGCGATCCTCGGCCGCGACAATTGCGGCGTTGACGGCTGCTCGATCCCGACCTATGCGGTGCCGCTGAAGGGGCTGGCGCACGGTTTTGCCAAAATGGCGACTGGCGTCGGTCTCGCGCCCGAACGCGCGCGCGCATCGAAGCGGCTGATCGAAGCCTGCATGGCCGAGCCTTTCTACGTCGCCGGCACGAAGCGCGGCTGCACGCGGCTGATGGAAACGGCACCGGGCCGGATCTTCGCGAAAACCGGCGCCGAAGGTGTGTTCTGCGCGGCGATCCCGGAAAAGGGCATCGCCATCGCCGTCAAATGCGGGGATGGTGCCACCCGTGCTGCCGAGGCGATGGTCACCGCTACGCTTGCTCGCTTCTTTCGGGGCGAGCCTGACGTGCACGCGGCACTGATGGCGCAGGCCAACCACACCATGAAGAACTGGAACGGCATCCCGGTCGGTGACGTCAGGGTGACGGACGCCTTCGCCGCCTGATGTCGATCGGAATGACGCGCGCGCAGGAATCCCGGCCGCGCGTTGTTGCACACGCCCCGTAGCGACCAGTACTCCGCGTCTCACGCCGACAGAAGCGCCATGCCCTTGTCGCGATAGGGGCCGAGAGCATCATCGTTCATATCTTCCGGCACGATCAGGCCGGCAATGTCTTCGGCGTTGGCGACGTGGTGCGGCGAAGCGGCATCGAACTTTTCGGCTGTCGCGATGACGAAGGTGTCGGCGGCTTGGCCAAGAATGGCGCGCTTGACGGCGGCCTCCTCGTAATCGCCGGTCGAAAACCCATGAACCGGATGGATCGCGGTGACGCCCAGGAAAAAGATGTCGACACGGATAGCGGTAATGGCCGCCAGGGCGGCCGCACCCGTTGCCACCATGGAGTGCTTGTAAAGCCTGCCGCCGATAAGGATCACATCCGCCTCATGTCTCTCCAGCTCCGCCGCAATGGTCGGGCTGTGCGTGATGATCGTCAGCCGCATCTCGCGCGGAAGCGCTCTGGCGATTTCGGCGTTGCTTGTGCCGCCATCGAGAAAGATCGTTTGCCTCGGTGCGACGAGCCCGGCTGCCTTGCGTCCGAGCCGGCGTTTGACGTTGCCAGCAATTTCCTGGCGTGTGGCAAAGTCCGGTAGGGCAGGTGTCAGCGGCAGCGCACCGCCATGCACCCGCTTCAGCAGCCCTTCGGCCGCCATTTCCCGGAGGTCACGGCGGATCGTATCTTCGGAAAGTTGCAATTCATCCGCCAGGCGCTTGGCGACGATCTCGCCATCGCGGCTTAGCCGCGCCGAGATCAACGCTCGTCTCTGTGTGGTCAGCATCATTTCGCTCCTTGACTCTTCACGATATTACACGAAATATCATGAATATTCCAGAGTTATCTGGGTGTATCGTGCAAAGTAAGGAAAAAATCATGTTGATCTTGATTGCGGGTCCCTATCGCTCGGGTACGGGCGACGATCCGGCCAAGATGGCGGAAAATTTGAAGCGTCTGGAGGAACCGTCCTATGCCCTCTTCAGGGCGGGCCATGTGCCTGTTATCGGGGAGTGGGTGGCGCTGCCGGTCTGGCATGCCGCCGGCGGCGCCAGCATCGGTGACGACCTCTACGAGGAGATCTTTCATCCCGTCGCCGGGCGCCTGCTGGCGCTTTGCGATGCCGTGCTGCGTCTGCCGGGCGACAGCAAGGGGGCGGACAATGATGTCCGCATTGCCCGGGAGCGCGGCATTCCGGTCTATTACAACCTCGAAGATGTGCCCGGCTGCAGCGAAGCGCAGGTCGCCTGAGCGACAGCAGCCCCGGCGGGTATAGCTCGCCGGGGCTGCGGATTGGTGCCGGGCATGCCGCGACGCGTGCCTTGTCGCACTTGCGCCGGCTACCCGGAAAGGCGTGGACTTATTCGTGCACGTGCGGCTCGGCGACGAAGGTCAGCGTTGCCGTCAGCCCCTTCTTGTCGGCGGCGGTATCCGCTTCGAGCGGAATTGCGTGGCTGACGGCGAGAATGTTGACGCCGGCATTGCGCAACGTCACTTCGGTTTCGCCCTTCGCGTCCGTTTTTTCGGAGACGAGCTCCGGAAGTCCGGCGTAGTCGACGGTGATTTCCTTGCCTTCGAGCGGCTTTCCATCAAGCAGCAGGCGGACGCGAAATTTTTCGCCGGGCTTCAGCCCGATCGGATTGTCGAGCGGCACGATCTGCAGTGGCTGGGCCGGGAAGGCCGGCATGTCGCCATGCACATGCACAAGCGCGATACTGTATTTCACCGAGTGGCTCGCCTGTTTGGCGCCTGGTACCTCGCTCTTCGGCTTGTTCACCCATTTGCCGTCAGCACCCTGGCTCCAGTAGCCGTTGTCGAATTCGAGCGCGAGCAGGGCCGGTTCGCCGTCGAGCTTCAGCAGGGCATGGGTGCCGGCCGCTCGATGGTGACCGGCAATGCCGTGCCATCCTCGCCGAGGGCAGAAACGGATTTCACCTTGGCCGGATCATAGGCTTCGTCGGCGGGGCCGTGGCCGTAGATCACCGCAAGGTCGCCCCAGCGCTCGCCGATCCAGGCGCCATGCGCAAATGCCGGCGTGGCTGCGGTGGCCAGCAGACCGGCGGCAAGCAGGGAGGAAATCAAGGTCTTCATGAGTGACTCCGAAATTATGTTATAACGTTACGTTCACGTTGTATTGAAGTCATGTTCGGCTTGTCAACCGAGGAGACTTCATTTCTTCTGCGGCCCGAAGGCGGCGCCAGGGTCGCCTTGATTAGCAAGGAGAGTAACGTGCTGAAATTGTTTTACACCCCGGGAACCTGCTCGCTGGCCTCGCACATCGCGCTGGAAGAGACTGGCATCGATTACACGGCCGCGCCGGTCGATTTTTCCAAGGCGGAACAGACCAAGCCCGACTATCTCGCGATCAACCCGAAGGGGCGTGTCCCCGCGCTCGTCACCGATCGCGGCACAATTACCGAGACCCCGGCGATCCTCACCTACATTGCCCAAAGCGCTCCGCAAGCGAAGCTGGCACCGCTCGACGATGCCTTCGAGTTTGCACGGATCCAATCCTTCCTGAGCTATCTCTGCTCGACCGTGCATGTCGCCCATGCCCACGGCCGGCGTGGCTCGCGCTGGGCCGACGACCCGGCGGCGCATGAGGCGATGAGGGCCAAGGTTGCTTCGAATATGACGGATTGTTTCGAGCTGATCGAAACCAGGATGCTCGCCGGTCCCTTCGTCACCGGCGACACCTACTCGATCGCCGACCCCTACCTGTTCACGATCGCTGGCTGGCTCGAGCCGGATGGCGTCGACCCGACACGCTTCCCGAAGATTTTGGACCACCGCAACCGCATGACGCAGCGGCCGGCAGTCGCCCGGGTTCTCGCGGTTCTGAAGGGTTAAGGATCGGGGCTAACGGCCAGCGAGTCTCTCGGGCAGGTCGAGCGGGGGTTCGTCTGCCCAGGCGACGAATTCCCCGTAGCTGATCTGATCGTCGATAATGGCGCGGACGAACAGGCGGCAATAGGCTGCCGGAATCTCTGCCAGCCGCACGTCAAAATGGGACCCCAGCTTCGCCAGGTCGACATTGGCGATCCGGCCTTCGGCAATTCGCTTTTCCATCCCAAGCCTGCACCCGGTCACTGCACGGGAAAAGGCGTGGCGTTCTTCGCGAAGAGCACGTTTCCTCTGCTGCCATTCCTCGACCGTAAGGTTGTCAGCGCTGGAGGCACGGCCGAATTCGGCCACCCTGAAGTTCATCACAAGCATGAGAACAACGACAAGGCCGAGGCTTACGATGAGTCCGTTCAATGCCTTGCTGAGCCGCATTCGAAACCTTCGCTTTCAGGACACCCTGCATAGCAAATAGAAAACAAAGCTGGAAGCTGCAATGAGTTATCATGGCTATCCTGGCGTGTGTTGCCACAAGCCTGCGGTCCTTGGAAATCTGTCGGCTACATCAACATGTAATCCTTCGGTTGCGGCAATTCGGGCAGGTCGGTTTCTCCAAGCGCCTCGCGCAGATTGATCTCGATCGTATCGGCAAGCGCCACGATCGGCAGGTCGTTCGGCAGCGTGCCGAACGGCTCCTCCAGTTCATCGCCAAGCGCGTCGAGACCGAAGAAGGTGTAGGCGACGAGTGCCGTTACGAACGGCGTCGCCCACCCGAGCGCATCGGCAAATCCGAAGGGCAGGAGGAAGCAGAAGAGATAGGCGGTGCGGTGCAGAAGCAACGTGTAGCCGAAGGGAACCGGCGTGTTGCGGATGCGCTCGCAGGCGGCAAGCACGGCCGACATGCGTCCGACCGTGCCGTCCAGCATCATGTACTGAATGTCGCTGATCCTCTCAGTGGCACGCAGGCTGGCAAGCAGGCCGCCGATCTCGCGCAGCAGCAGGTCCGGGGCATTGCGGCTTGCCTTGTAGGTAGGCAGGAGATCCGCTGGCAGCCTCCGCAACGCCTTGTCGGGCTTGCTGCCCGGCCGCAGGTGGCAGACCAGCGTCTGCGCAAAGATGATCACCAGATTGAGCAAACGTGCCCGCGCGCCGTCCGCGTCACCTGCTTCGAGGATCAGTGTCTGGCGGGCAAAGTCACGCGAGACGAAAATCAGCTGCCCCCAATCCTTGCGGGCCTCCCACCAGCGGTCGTAGCAGGCATTGTTGCGAAAGCCGAGAAACACCGAAAGGGCGATGCCCAAAAGCGCGAACGGTCCGCTGTTGACGCTCGGCACCATCGTCGGGAAGGCCTGGTGCGACCAGACGACGCCGGCTGACAGGGCAAAGACGAACAGCACCTGCGGGAAGATCCGCTGGATGACCGAGCCGCGCAGAATGAAGAAGAGCTTGGGGAGGCTGGGGCGGTCGCGAACGATCATCGACGGGTACCTGTGCGGCAAGGATTTAGCATCGGTACAGGCGGGACACGAAAATTGGAAGAGCGCGCGATGTTGTCAGCGCCCGCATCCGTGCCTTGCCATGACCAGCAATGTAAATTGGCGATCTTCCCGCTGCCGTCCTTTTCGCCGCCTGCACCGCGGCACCAGTCTCCAACGATATTTCAGGCACCCTGTCGGCACGCGGGCGTCCCGCTCGTCCTTGATGAGAGCATCGAAGAGGAGACGAAAATGCGCAAGGTTGTTGCCGGCATGCAAATGTCCATCGATGGCAAGATCGATGGTCCCGATGGCTATGCCGATTGGGTCGAGTCCTGGTCGGATACCTTTGATCTCTTGCCCGAAATCGATGCCTGCGTGCTCGGAAGCGGCATGTATTCGGGCTACGAACAATATTGGAGCGCGATCAAGGCCGACCCGCACAGCCCGCTCGAATTGAGCGGAAACCTGCCGACACCAGAGGAAATCGAATACGCCGACTTCGCCCTGAACACGCCGCATTATGTGCTGTCCAACACGCTCGACGGCGTGCGCTGGGCGAACACGACGGTGCTGCGCGACGCAGCGGATGTTGACGCTTTGCGGCAACGGTCGGGCAAGACCATCTATGTGGTCGGTGGCGCGCAGACGGTTTCCGGCCTGCTCGACAGGGGCGTGATCGATGAGTTGCGCCTGACGATCCATCCGCTGGTGGTGGGGGAGGGCAAGGCGCTGTTTGCAACGATCGCGCAACGGCATCGCCTGCAGCTCAACGAGGCGAAGTCGCGCCCGGACGGCACTGTCAGCCTCGTTTATGCCGTCGGCGATTGAGCGATCCGGCTGGCTTGGGTTCAAAGGCAGGGAGCTAACGGCGTGGCATAGCAGGTATTTGTCGGGTAACGGCCCGGTGATCCGCCAGGCCCACGCGACGAGGAATGTCGAGTTAGGCCGGAAAGTCGGCTGACAGTTTCCGCGGCGCCTTCTCGCGCCAGGCGGCGATCAGCCTCTGTGTCAGGCTCGCGTCGTCGATCGCTCCAAGACGCACCAGCATCGCCGGCCATCCCTTGTAGTGATCGGTTTCGAAGAAGAGTGACGGATCGAGTTCCAGCAGCATTTCTTTTTCTTCGAGCGCGCACATGACCACCAGGGTGTCGGCGTCCTTCATGCGCGCAAAGCTCTTGCCTTTTACCAAGAGAGCGGGCGTGCCATAGGAGGTGCCGAGCGACACCTCCGGCAGGCCAGAGGCTTCGGCCAGCGTCACGACGCGGGCAAAAGGACCGTCGAGGTCTTCGCTCGGGCGGCCATTATGCGCGGCCGGAGGGTGGCTCATCGCCTGGCCGCCGAGGCGCAATCGCAATTGCCGGTCCGCGGCCAGGGCCAGCCCGGGAAGGGCAGGTCGCCGAGTTCGCGCCCGTCCATTCGTTCGAGATCGGGATGTTGCAATGGGTCGCGTGCCCAGGAGAGCGAGGCGTCCTGTCGGGTGTCGGTAAGAGATCGGGTCGGTTTCAACAGGGAGAAAATCTTCAGCATGGCGGGCCATCCTTTCGATGCTTCAGAGCATCTGCCTGTTTGACCACGATTTCAATTGAGATTGCCAAAGGGTAGGTTTAGAAAAACTATATGAAAGAATTGAATGCTATTCACCTGAGCGGCTTGCGTGCGGTCGAGGCGGCCGGTCGCCTTGGCTCGCTGGCAGCAGCAGCCGAGGAATTGGGGGTGACCCCCGGCGCGGTCAGCCAGCAGATCGCCAAATCCGAGGCGCAGCTCGGCCGCATCCTGTTCGAGCGCACATCGCGTGGGCTGGTGGCCACGGATTTCGGCCGGCTGTTCCTGGCGCGGCTGAGCAATGCTTTCGGCGAGTTGGCTGAGGCGGTTGCCTCGGCGCGGCGGCGGGACGAATCGGTGCTGACAATCTCGGTCGCGCCGGTCTTTGCCGCGCGCTGGCTGGTCTACCGGCTCAATCGTTTCGCCGAGCGCCATCCTGATATCAGGCTGCGCATCGACGCGACGACCAGGCTCGTTAATCTCGATACATCGGATGTCGATGTCGGAATTCGTGTTGGTGAGGGTCGCTGGCCGGGGGTCAAATCGGAGCTGTTGCTGGAGCAGGAGGTTTTCCCGGTCTGCTCGCCGGCGATGGCTGAAAACCTGCGCGAGCCTGCAGATATTCTAAAGATGCCGGCGGTTATCGACGGCCATTCGATGTTTACCTGGGAGGTCTGGCTGCGCGAGGTCGGGCTTTCCGGTGCCGAATTGGGCGTGCGCCATACCTTCAACGAGGCATCGCTCGTGCTCGATGCCGCGATTGCCGGCCAAGGCGTGATGCTCGCCTGGCAGACGCTTGCCGGTTTCGCCGTGACCGAGGGCAGTCTCGTCGTTCCCTACGGTATCCGCGCGCGTACCGGCTACGGCCACTACTTCGTCAGCTCGCCCTCAAGGCGGGAGAGCAAGGCCACCACGGCGTTCAAACGTTGGGTGCGCGACGAGGTCGAAGAGGGCATGCGACTGCTCGACCTCAAGGCGCCACGCACCCGTTTCAAGCCACCGTCTGCGAGTGACTAATGTCGCTTCGCCGGCGTGGCGTTCGATGGCAGAAGCCTATTCGGCTTCCTTTGACCGAACCTCCATCATCGCCTTGAAAGCCGGACGAGACTGGCAGCGCGCCAGCCACGCCTTGACCTTGGGATGCCCGTCGAACAGTTCCGTCTGGCTCATGGCGTAGCGGAACACTTCCGCGAGGTTGAGGTCGGCGACGGTGAAGCGGTCGCCGACGATATGGTCCCGGCCATCGAGATGGCTTTCGAGATAGGCAAAGGCCTTGCCCAATGCGGTGACAGCCGCGCTGACCTTGGCTTTGCCCTCATCGGTGTTCTCGGTGCCGGCATCGTAGGTGAGAATGATGCGAACGGCGTGCGGCTCGACTTCGGTGGCCGCCCACATCGTCCAATTGCCGATCAGTCCTTCTTCCCGGACGTCGATGGGCGCAAGCGGCCCGCCATATTTGCGGGCGAGGTAGAGATTGTTGGCAAGCGATTCCGTCAGCACAAGGCCATCGTCGTCGATCGCCGGGATCAAGCCCATCGGATTGACGGCGAGAAACTCCGCCGACTTGGTGTTAACAGGCGCATCGTCCGCCAGCGGATCGGCCAGCCTATAGGCCTGCTTAACAGGTACGGATTTGAAGGGAATGCCGAGTTCTCCCGCCATCCAGTAATTGCGCGATGCGCGCGAGCGATAGACGCCATAGATCGTCAGCATGTCCGGTCTCCTCCTGTCATTTGCATACCCTTGTCATAGGCAATCGCGGACCGCGCAAGAAGCGGCGGGCGTTGATATCTCGCATGAAATCTTTTGCTGAACGACCGGTGCGGCGGTAAGGCCGCTTGTCTTTCAGACCTTCGCACACTAGCAATCCCAGCATCGATATGGGGGCTTGATTGGCGCGACCGCGGCGAGAGTGGATGAGGATGGACGCGGCAGTGCGCATTTTCTGCGCGCTGGTGTTCATCGTTTCCGCCCTGGTGCAACTGCCAGCGGGCGCCGCCATGCGGGCTGCACCGGATATGGCAGCCTATGTTCTGCCCGACGGCTCGCTTCCCGACCTCTGCCTGGCCGGCCATGACGATCCGGATGGCAAGGGCGGCACGAAAGCGCATGCATGCCAGTCCTGCTGTCTCGCCGCGCCGGTGCTTCTGCCCACGCCTCAGGCGTTTCACGCCAAGACCGCGCCTACGTTCCTGGCGCTCTCTTCGCCAGCAGCCAAGCTTTTGCTCGCTCGTCCGGTGCTGCTGGCTGGCTCCGGGCCTCGCGCGCCCCCACCGTTTTCCGCCTGATCTGCCTCTGAAGGGTTGAGTGCCAGCACGCGCACTGTCGACGAGGGGTTCTCGGTCGACGCGTTCGCTCCAGCGGCTGGCGCAACCACCACATCCAGACTTCAAGCAAGGGTAAGCCGCCAGCTGGTCATCGCTGGGCTTTTCCCGGGGGGACACCCATGACGACTGCATCTCTTTCCGGCGCCGCGCGACTGCCCGATGTCGCCGAGCGCGGCATTTCGCTCTACCGCGCGATCTGGCGCTGGCACTTCTTCGCCGGCCTTCTGGTCATTCCATTCATGATCAGCCTTGCCGTGACCGGCGGGCTCTATCTCTTCAACGACGAGATCGACGACACGTTCTTTGCCTATCGCAATATCGTTGCGGTGGGGGAGACGCCGCTGCCGCCCTCGGCGATCGTCGCCAACGCCGTCGAGGCGGTGCCGGGCAGCACGGCAGTTGCCTATCGCACGCCGGCCGTGCCGATCGGTCGGCACGCGTGACGGTGGGCGTAGGCGCAGGGCGCCTGATGGTCTATGTCGATCCCTATACTGCCGGCATACTCGACATGGTCGCCCCGAGCGACGAGTTCAACCAGGTGGTCGAAGACCTGCACAGCCTCGACTTTTTCGGCAAACGTGTCGAAACGATCATCGAGATTGTCGCGGGTTTTGCGCTGCTGCTCGTCGTCACCGGCATTTATCTCTGGTGGCCACGGCAGCAGACCGGCGGTGTGATCACCGTCCGCGGCACACCGGGGCGACGGGTGTTCTGGCGCGACATGCATGCGGTCACGGGCATCGCCTCGGCGCTGCTCATCGTCTTTCTCGCCTTTTCCGGTCTGCTCTGGTCCGGTTACTGGGGCTCGACCGTCAACGGCAAGCTGACGGCGGCTGGTCTGGGCTACCCGGCCGGGCTCTGGGACGATGTCCCGACCTCGACGAAGGTGTCGACCGACGTGCTCTCCAAGGCCGGCTGGCTGGTGGAGAACGCGCCGGTCCCGATGTCGGCGGCCGGCGGCGGCTCAGTCCCGTCCATCGGGCTCGACAGGGCCGTCGCGATTGCCGACAAGGCCGGCATGCTGCCTGGCTATGAACTGGCCATTCCCGCCGACGAGACCGGTGTCTACACCGCGGCGATTTTTCCCGCCGATCTCGCCCGCGAACGCACGATGCACATCGATCAATATTCCGGCGAGCCGCTGGTCGACATCGCCTTTGGCCAGTACCCGCCACTCGGCAAGGCGATCGAATGGAGCATCAACGTTCACAAGGGCCAGGAATGGGGGCTGTTCAACCAGCTGCTGATGCTTGCGACCTGCCTGGCGATCATATTCGTGTCGGTTTCGGCGGTTGTGATGTGGTGGAAACGGCGCCCGGCCGGGCGCATCGGCGTGCCGCCGATGCCGCCGCGGCGTAGTATCTATGCCGGATTGTGGTTGCTGGCGCTACTGTTCGGGCTGGCCTTTCCGCTGACCGGCATTGCGATCATCGTAATGATCGTTGCGGACCAGGCACTGATGCTGGTTCCGCCATTGCGCAGGGTTCTGTCCTGATTTGGCATGGGGCGGCTCGCGCCGCCCCATCTTTCCGGCTATATTGAGCACCGAAATGCAACCTCTGCACGATTTTCCTTGTCTTATTTAGGGACGGCTAACCTTTGGCCGCCTATCGTTGGTTGGGGAAGTCAGACCGATCTCGACATTGTGCTTCCGGAGGCCTTGCTTGGCGAAGAACACGTCCCGCAATCCGCGTTATGCGGCCCTCAATGTGGGCGGCAACGAGGATACGCGCTGCCTGATCGATGCGAGCAATCGTCTGGCCGATGAGATGAGCCGGATATTTCCTTCCGACCCTGACATTGCCGACCGGCATTACTGGTTGGAAACGATCATCAACCACGTGCCCGACTATATCTATGCCAAGGATACCGAGGGCCGGTTCCTCATCGCCAACCAGGTCACTATCGAAGACAACGGACTGGAATCGCTTCGCGACATCATCGGCAAGACCGATTTCGACCTGCATCCGCCACATCTGGCCGAGATCATCGCCACTGTCGAGCGCCGGGTGATCGAGACGGGAGAGCCGATCTTCGGCATCGAAGAGCGTGCGATGGTGACCAAGGGTCGCGATCGCTGGCTGATGACGTCCAAGGTGCCGTTGCGCAACAAGCGCGGCAAGATCGTCGGCATCGTCGGCGTGTCACGCGATATCTCCGACCGCAAGGCGGCAGAACGTTTGCTGGAGGGCCAGGCGCATCTTCTGGAGATGATCGCCAACGGCCGGCCGCTCGAAGAATTTTTCCGCGAACTGATCCTGCTGATCGAGGCGCTGGTGCCGCGGATCCGCGGCTCGATCCTGCTGCTATCGGCCGATGGCCGTCACCTGCTGCATGGTGCCGCGCCGAGCCTGGACGAAACCTATTGTGGCCTGATCCATGGTCTCGAGATCGGCCCGAAAGCGGGCTCCTGCGGCACGGCCGCCTGGCGCGGCGAGCAGGTGATCGTTGCGGATATTCATAGCGACCCGCTCTGGGAGGATTGCAAGGAGGTCGTCACGCCCTACGGCTTCCATGCCTGCTGGTCGACACCGATCCATTCTCGCGATCGGAAGGTGCTCGGCACCTTTGCCCTCTATTCGGAAACCGTGTGCGTTCCCGACGAACCCCAGAAGGAGCTGATCGCCATGGCAGCCCATCTGGCGGGCATCGCGATCGAGCGCAAGCAGGCCGAAGACCGCATCAGCTTCATGGCTCACCACGATGCGTTGACCGGTTTGCCGAACCGGGCGCTGTTCGAAGAGCAGGTCGCCGAAGCCCTGGAAGCGTTGCGCGGAACGAGGCAATGGGCGGTCCTCGCCTTCCTCGATCTCGACAACTTCAAGCTCGTCAACGACACGCTGGGTCATGCGGCGGGTGACGAGTTGCTCAAGGTGACCGCCACGCGCATGCGCGCATCGGTGCGCAAATCCGATATGGTCGTGCGCGTCGGTGGCGATGAATTCATCCTTCTTCTGAACGGCCTGCCCTGCGAGCGCGATGTCGTGCTCGCACGCCTTGAGGATATTCGGGCGGCTATTGCTGCGCCCATGCAGATCAACGGCCGCAGCCTGCAGATATCCTGCAGCATGGGCGTTGCCTGTTTCCCCAACCAGGGCAAGACGGTCGGCGAGCTGCTCGCCAATGCCGACATGGCGATGTACCGCGCCAAGGAGCTCGGCCGCAACAATCTGCAGGTTTTCACCGAGGAGATGGCCGACAAGGCCCACGAAAAGCTGTTGAAGCAGGCGGAGTTGCGCCAGGCGATCGCGGGGCAAGAATTCCTGCTGCATTTCCAGCCGCAAGTGAATATCGAGAGCGGCCGGGTCTTTGCCGCCGAAGCGCTGCTTCGCTGGCGGCATCCCGAGCGTGGCATGATTTCGCCGGGCGATTTCATTCCGCTGGCCGAAGAGACCGGACTGATCGTGCCGATCGGCGATTGGGTGCTGCGCGCCGCCTGCCGTCAGTGCAAGGCGTGGCACGAGGCCGGGCTGCCGTTGCTGATCGTCAGCGTCAACGTTTCCGCACGCCAGTTCCGCGAGCGAAACTGGGCGGCGCATGTCGCCGCCGTTCTCGCCGAGACCGGGCTGGAGCCGCGGTTTCTCGAGCTGGAATTGACCGAGAGCCTGATCATGCAGGACGTGCCGGGCGCATTGGCGACCATGCACGAACTGAAGGCGATCGGCGTGCATCTGGCGATCGACGATTTCGGCACGGGATATTCGAGCCTTAGCGCATTGAAGCGGTTTCCCGTCCGTCGCCTGAAGATCGACCGATCCTTCGTCGAGGATATCCCTGGTGATGTCGACGACAGGGCCATCACCGCGGCGATCATATCGCTCGCACAAAATCTCGGGCTGCGGGTGATCGCCGAAGGGGTCGAAACCCAGGCGCAGGTGGAGTTCCTGCGCCATAGCGGTTGCGACGAGATCCAGGGCTATTTTTTCAGCCGCCCGCTTGCATCAGCGGATTTTGAGGCGCTGTTGCGCCAGCCCGGCTTGAACGCCGACGGCATTTGAGCCACGCCGGCGTAACGCCGAAAAAGCTGTCGGAAACGTGATCCGACGTTTACCGACACAAGCCTCGTTCCAGCCGTAGATGCCAGCATTCTTAAATTGGGCGGGTCTGCGCGAATCGTTTCATTAATCAATTTCGTGCAGCACTCCAGTTCGTCGCGCACTCAAGCCTTTCAGAGTTCGATGTCCTCTTCAGTTATTTTCTCCCGTCGCCAGTTTCTCCGCACGTCCGGTATTGCGCTCGCCTCCGCGGGCCTTGCGAGCTGCACGTCTTCGATGAACACCGATCGCTTCCGCCAGGAAACTGCGCCGATCTTTCGCAATCCTGCTCTTGAAGGGCGTTGGGTCGATCCGCGTGCCGAGGTCATTCTGGAAGGCCCTGCCTATGGAGGTCCGTTGCCGACGGGCCTGCCGCCGCAGAGCGCCTATTTCGGCGATATCTATGCCGCTGTCGACGATGGCGGCAATCAGATCCCGGCCGTGCCTTATCGCCAGATCGATGCACGCTTCTATCGCCAGGAGGTCAGCGATCCCTTCGGCGAGCGTCCGGGCACGATCGTCGTCGATACCGGTGACAGGTTCCTCTATCTGATCCAGCCGGGTGGCAGCGCATTGCGCTACGGAGTTGGTCTCGGTCGCGAGGGCTTTGCCTGGTCGGGCCGCGGCGTCATCCAGTGGAAGAAGAAGTGGCCACGCTGGACGCCGCCCGATTCGATGATCGCGCGCCAGCCGAAGCTGGCAAAGTATTCCGCCAGCAATGGCGGCATGGCACCTGGTATCGACAACCCGCTGGGCGCCCGCGCGCTCTACATCTTCCAGAACGGGCAGGACACGCTCTACCGCGTGCATGGCTCGCCCGAATGGCAGTCGATCGGCAAGGCCGTTTCGTCGGGTTGCGTGCGCATGCTCAATCAGGATGTCATAGATCTCTATGACCGCGTGCGAGGCAAGGCGCCGATCCTCGTCGTCTGAGCTGCGCTTACAGCGCCGCAGGTTGGATCAGTCCGGGCGTTCGACCTGCGCGCCCGGTTTCTGTGCTGCGCAAGATCGGCGCGACAGCCACGATCCCGGCACGTTTCTCAAGTTTTGAAATTTCGACGTTGCCGCCCGCGATCAGACTTCGCTCTCGCCGGAGGAGAGCCGTCGCGTCAGCTGATGTAGGGTTTCCCTGATTTCACGGGCTTCCTCCAGGCTGCAGCCCGACGCCTTGCCGATATCAGCGAGAATGCCGAAAGCCTCCGTCTTGAGGTCATGACCCTTCTCCGTCAGGCTGACGATCACCTGCCGTTCGTCGCCGGGATCGCGTTGCCGACCGACATAACCTGCCGCCTCTAGCCGTTTCAGCAGCGGGGACAACGTTCCCGAATCGAGCCCGATCTCTTCGCCGATACGCTTGACCGTCATTCCGTCCTGTTGCCAGAGCGCCAGCAGCACGAGATATTGCGGATAGGTGAGGCCAAAACGATCGAGGAGCGGCTTGTACGCGCGGTTGAAGGCATGCGCAGCGGAATAGACGGCGAAACAGAGCTGTTTACCGAGCGTCAGCGCTTCGTCCGGGAGCGTGTCGAATTGTGCCGCTTTGATCGTCATCTCAGCATTGTCGCAAATTTGGGCCGAAAATGCAATTTGCAAAATTAATTTGCGCACAATTTAATTTTGCAGTATGTAATTCTCATTCGACAACGAAACGCAAAGGAGACCCCGCCAATGCCCATTCTCTATCGTACCACTGCATCCGCAACCGGTGGCCGCGCCGGCCAGGCCAAGAGCGCCGATGGCGTTCTCGACGTTACGTTGACCGTGCCGAAGGAACTTGGCGGCGACGGCGCCCGCGGCACCAATCCCGAACAGCTCTTCGCTGCCGGCTATTCCGCCTGCTTCCTCGGCGCGCTCAAATTCGTCGCCGGCAAGGAGAAGGTAAAGCTTCCGGAAGACACCACCGTGACGGGCACGGTTGGCATCGGCCCGCGCGAAGACGGCACCGGCTTCGGCATCGACGCTGCACTCGAAATCACTTCGCCGGGCGTCGACAAGGCGGTTCTCGAAGATCTCGTCCAGAAGGCGCATATCGTTTGCCCCTACAGCCATGCGACCAAGGGCAATATCGACGTCACGCTGACGGTCGCCTAGAGCCTTTGCAGGAAAGTGCGAAGCGGTTTTCCGTCAGGAAATGCTTGGAAACAAAGAGGCCGAGCGTTTGCGGCTTCGTTTAAACCGGAAACGCTCTAAGCCTCTCGTTTCGCTAATAAACAATAAAGCCCGGCTCCCGCCGGGCTTTATTGTTTGTCTGCTCAGCTTCGCGCGTCATTGACGGCGAGGGCGCGCTACCCGTTTCCTGCCGCGCGCAGCAGCATCAGGCCTTCTTCAGGAATTCGGTGCGCAGCACGAGGCCCTTGATCTTCTCGACCCGGCACTCGACTTCGTCAGGATTGTCGGTGAGGCGAATGCCCTTGACCACCGTGCCGCGCTTCAGCGTCGTCGAGGTGCCCTTGACCTTCAGGTCCTTGATCAGGGTGACGTTGTCGCCGTCGTTGAGGATGGCGCCGTTCGAGTCTTTCACGTCCATGGGATGTCCTTTCAAGATGCAGGCACGCCCTGATCCGGCGGATCAGGGCGTGCAGAGATGGTCTATTCTATCGCCGCGGCGGACAGCGTCCGCGCCGTTGCGCTGCGGCGCTTCCGCTTTAGAGGAGCCGGGGAAACGCCCTCGCTCCTGCCTTTCCGTATCTCCTGACGGAAAACCGCTTCGCACTTTCCTGGAAATACTCTAGCGCCTGCTCAGGCTGCCAAGGATGCCGCGAACCAATGCGCGGCCAACCTGGGTTGCAACGGTGCGGGCAACCGATTTCATCGCCGCTTCCACCACGGTTTCGCGTTGATATCCGGAGGAGCGCGGACGGGCCTGCTTTCCGGCCGGGGCCGCAGACTCGTCGTCGCCGAAGCCCGGAAGCGTCCAGCGGCCACCGCCGGTATCGGCTTCCACCGGCGCCTGCTCGGCTTGCTGCTGCGCTTCCGCCACCTTCTTGGCGCGCGCGTCAGCATTTCATAGGCCGAATCTCGGTCGAAATCTTCGTCGTACTGGCCACGGACGGGGCTGACATCCATGACCTTCTGCCGCTCTTCCGCCGTCAGCGGGCCGACACGCGATTGCGGCGGGCGCACCAGCGTGCGCTCCACCATCGACGGCGCGCCCCTGCCTTCGAGCGTCGAGACCAGCGCCTCGCCGGTGCCGAGATTGGTGATGACGGTGGCGCAGTCGAACTCCGGGTTCGGGCGGAAGGTGTCGGCGGCGGTCTTCACCGCCTTCTGGTCGCGCGGCGTATAGGCGCGCAGCGCATGCTGGACGCGGTTGCCAAGCTGGCCGAGGATCGTTTCCGGCACGTCGAGCGGGTTCTGCGTCACGAAATAGACGCCGACGCCCTTGGAGCGGATGAGGCGGACGACCTGTTCGACCCGCTCGGTCAGCACCTTCGGCGCATCGTTGAACAGCAGATGCGCCTCGTCGAAGAAGAACACCAGCTTCGGCTTCTCGGGATCGCCGACCTCAGGCAGCTCCTCGAACAGCTCGGACAAAAGCCACAGCAGGAAGGTCGCGTAGAGGCGCGGGTTCATCATCAGCTTGTCGGCGGCAAGCACCGAGATCGCGCCGCGCCCGTCATTGGTCGTGCGCATGATGTCGGTGATCTTCAGTGCCGGCTCGCCGAAGAAATGTTCGGCGCCCTGCTGTTCCAGGATTAGCAGTTCGCGCTGGATCGAGCCGACGGAGGCCTTGGAGATGAAGCCGAACTGGTTGGAAAGCTGGGTGGCGTTCTCGCCCATGTAGTTGAGCAGCGCCTGCAGATCCTTCAGATCGAGCAGCGGCAGGCCGCCCTGGTCGGCGATCTTGAAGGCGATGTTGAGCACGCCTTCCTGAGCGTCCGTCGCATTCATCAGCCTCGACAGGAGGAGTGGACCCATTTCCGACATGGTGGTGCGGACGCGGTGGCCCTTTTCCCCGTAGAGATCCCAGAAAATGACCGGGAATTCCTGGAACTCGTAGGGGTTGGTCGGCAGGCCGATCTGTTCGGCGCGCTTGAGGATGAAGTCTTTGGCCTCGCCGATCGCACCGATGCCCGAGAGGTCGCCCTTGACGTCGGCGCAGAACACCGGAACGCCGGCGTTGGAAAATCCTTCGGCGAGGATCTGCAGGGTAATGGTCTTGCCGGTGCCGGTGGCGCCGGTGATGAGCCCGTGGCGGTTGCCGAATTTCAGCTCGAGATATTCGCCTTTGTTGATCGTATCATCCGGCTTGCGGCTGGCGCCGATAAAGAGCTTGCCTTCTTCCACCATGTGGGCTTCATCTCCGTTTCATCAATGAAAGCGGGCGGTTCGCGGCATGTCTGCCGGGCCCGTCATCGAAATGTGGCTCGTTCCTGTTATAGGCGGTGCTGCTCCACCCGGCAACAAGGTGATTGCGGCGCGCAACCCGAAACCAGCGGAGCTGGTGGCGGCCGATCGGTCGCATTGCCAAGCGGTCACGACCGTGAAACGATTGCCCCGAGCCGCGGAATTGCGCCGCTACGCGATGCGCGGAGAGCTGCTTGAAAGCTGGTGGATTGCCCGGCATTCCATCCATCGTCGCTTGTTATTTCGGAAGCGATCATTTACCTTGACGTCAACGTCAAAATTCAACGAGGAGTTATCCATGAATGAACTGGTCACGCGCGTAGCGGAGAATGTCGGCCTAGAGCCTGCGACGGCTGAAAAGGCTGTCGGCATGATCCTCGGCTTCCTGCAGCGCGAAGCGGCTGACGGTCCGGTCGCCCAGATGATCGAATCGATCCCGGGCGCAACCGACCTGATCGCACAGTACAACGGCGAAGGCACGGGCGGCGGCGGTCTGCTCGGCGGCCTGATGTCGGCGATCGGCGGCGGCGGTGTCATGGCGCTCGGCCAGCAGCTGATGAGCCAGGGCCTCGGCATGGGCGAGATCACCTCGCTCGCCAAGGAAACCATTGCTTTCGCCAAGGAAAAGGCTGGCGCCGATGTCGTCGACGAAGTTGTCGCCTCGGTCCCGGGCCTCAGCCAGTTCGTCTGATCTCTTTCGGCTCTGCTTGAAGAAAACCCACCGGCGCCAGCGCCGGTGGGTTTTTTGTTGTCTTGGTGTCGTACCCTCGATCGACGATAGAGCGTTTCGGGTTTGGACGAAGTCGCAGAAACGCTCTATCTCTTTGTTTTTTACGGATTTCCTGACGGAAAATCGCTTCGCACTTTTCCTGGAAATGCTCTAACCATCGGCACCGTGCTTCAGCCGCCGCGTCATCGCATCGATCTGGCGTTCCGTTTCCCGTACCTCGGTCTGATGAAGCGGCAGTCCCTTTGCCAGGCTCGGCACGACGCTGGCCATCGTCCCAGAGAAAGCAGGCCGAGCCCGCCGTATGCCCAGGTGTGGGGATCACTTCAAAATCCGCGGAAGGCAGTTCGCGATCAGCAAAACCACCGGCCATTCGGCAATGTGCCCGGATCTGCCGGCGTTCCAGGGTCCAAACAGCGGTGCGCCGAGGTGGTCTGAGGCCCAATCGCAGGAGGGCATCGCCTGGTGATGGTGGTTGATGTGCTACCGTGCGATCGCGCCCACCGAAACGAGGCCTTCGGCCTCTTCGGCCAATTGCCGCGAGGCGCAGACGAGCAGGGTGCCAGCATCGCGACGAAGTACGAAGGCGCGACCGGTGAAATTGGGGGCGAAGCTGAGCCGTTCCGCCCCGGCGCCGTAGAGGGTGTCGAACAGATGCTCCATCACGCTTTCTTCTGTTCCTTAACAGGAAGGGCGCGATCAAGAGTTGTCGCCAGCAGGATGCAGGCGAGTGCGCCGATGCCGATGAAGGCCGCACCGGAAGTCCAGCCGTAAACTTCGATCGCGGTTCCGACAGCAACAGGTCCGATGAGCTGCCCGAGATTGCTGCCTTGCATCAAGAGGCCCATCGCCATCGGTGCGGGCGCCGGGCTTGGCGACAGCATCGGTACGGTCGATATCAAGGTCGCAGGGATCAGTCCGCCAATCGCCGAAAATAGCACGCATGATGTAAACGTCAGCAAGTCACCCGACTGCGAAAGGAAGATCCAGAGGCCGGCAGCGCCCATCAGCGTGGCTGCAGTGATAACCAGACGACCGCGGCCGACGCCGCGGGACAGCATGTGGCCGGCGGCAAGATTGCCGATGACGTTGGAAAGCGTGATGAGGGCACTGAGCACCCCAGCCGTTCCAAGCGCGACGAGCAGGATCGGCAGGAAGCTGGACAGGGTGAACGTCATAAGGCTGTAGAGGGCGAAAAGGGCGAAGAGCAGCACCGGCCCTCGGCTTTTCACCGTTGCGATCACGTCCGCGTGGAAGCCGCCAGCGGATGGGCGGGGCCTGCTCTGCGAGGGCGATATCGCTGCAATGATCGTCAACAGGCTGAGGAGCGCGACGAGGCGTTGATCCACCAGATTGCCTGCCAGGAGGCAAACAGAGGACCCGTGAGCATCGCGATTGCCATGCCCGCCGGCATGAAGCAGCTCCAGACCGCAAAGACCAGATCACGCCGCCCGGAGCCGACAATGCGCATGAGGATCGCCGGACCGGCAACGACGACGAGCAGGAAACCGAACCCCTCGAAGATGCGGGACAGGATGAGCAGCGTGAAGTTCTGGCTCGCGGCACCGGTGATGATGCCGAGCAGGAGGATGCCCATGCCGACGCCGAGCATGCGCCGGTCGCCGATGGCCGCGACCATGGCTCCGGCCGGCATGCCGCCGACAACGCCGACGATCGCAAAGACGGAGGTAAGCCAGCCGAGTGCGGTCAGGTCGAGCCCGAGATCGGCCTGCAGCAGGGGGCCGGCGATCAGCCCCTTGCCCACCTGCATTGCGGCGACCATGCCGGCGGCAACGACCGCCGTTACTGCGGTCCAGCTGGTCCTTTCCGGGACGAAAGCGACGACCGTCGACATCAGGCCACCTCCGCCACACGCGCCCGGCCGCGACCAGCGCCCGCGCCAGTTCGGCGACGTGGCGGCCCTGGAAGCGTGCACCCTCCAGATCGTTGGTGCTTGGCTGCCGGTCGCCGCCATTGCCGTCGTCGGCGAGCGTCGAGGCGCCATAGGGCGAGCCGCCGCTGATCTCATCCATGCGCATCTGGCCCTTGAAGCTGTAGGGCAGACCGGCGATCACCATGCCGAGATGCAGCAGCACCGTGTGTGTTGCCAGGATCGTCGACTCCTGGCCGCCGTGCTGGCTGCCGGTCGAGGTGAAGACGCTGCCGATTTTTCCCACCAGCGCATCCCTGGCCCAGATGCCGCCCGCCTGATCGAGGAAGTTCTTCATCTGCGCGGCCATGTTACCGAACCGCGTCGGCGTGCCGATGATGATCGCGTCATAATCGGGCAGTTCGGCAACGCTTGCGGCGGGTGCGTCCTGGTCGCGCTTGTAGCCGGCATTGATGGCGACGGCTTCCGGTACGATCTCCGGCACCCGTTTCACCGCAACGCTGGCGCCTGCGGCCCGTGCGCCTTCCGCAACGGCTGCGGCCATGGTCTCGATGTGACCGTAGGAGGAGTAGTAAAGCACGAGGATCTTTGTCATTTCCGGTTCCCTTGTTGCGCTTGCTTCGGTCTGCGGAGCGTTCGCGGCCGCTGATGTCAGGCAGGATGGGTGCTTTCATCGATCTGAAAAAGTGATATAAAATGCATCAAACTGATCTATGGAATCGATCATGATTGACGCCTTGACCCTGGACCAGATGCGGACTTTCGTGGTGGTTGCCGAAAGCGGCAGTTTTCGCTCCGGCGCTGCCGGCTGTCCCGCGTCCAGTCTGCCGTCAGCCACGCCATCGCCAATCTCGAGGCCGGGCTCGGGGTTTCCTTGTTCGATCGCTCCGGCCACCGGCCGGTGCTGACACCCGAAGGCCAGGCTCTGCTTGCCAATGCGCGCGATATCCTGTTGCGCGTCGATGCCATGCGTGCCCGCGCCCGCGGCCTCGGCGAGGGCATCGAGCTGGAACTGTCGCTGATCGTCGATACGCTGTTTCCGATTGTGACCGTCGGCGCTGCACTGAAGGAAATGCGGGTGGCCTTTCCCTCGGTTGCCATCAGGCTTTCGGTTTCGCCGCTCGGCGGCCCGCTCGATGGCCTGATCGAGCGACGCTTCACGCTCGGGATCATGGTGGGTGAAGATTTTCGCGATCCGGCGATCGGCCGGCAGGCGCTGACGGACGTCCAGCTGATCGCGGTGGTGGCCGCGCAGCATCCGCTGGGTCTGAACGCCGTCAACGGCGTGCTCGGCAGCCCGGAGCTCGCCGACCATCTGCAGATCGTCCAGTCGGATCCCTCGCAGCGATCGGAGGGGCGCGACTTCGGCGTGCTTTCGCCGCAGACCTGCCGAGTCAGCAACCAGGATACCAAACATGCGATGATCCTGGCGGGGCTCGGCTGGGGGCGGTTGCCGCTGTGGCAGGTGGAGCGCGATCTCGCCGAGGGCCGGCTCGTTCGCTTGCCTACGGCCTCGCTCGGCCGCAACAGCCAGGTCGCCGCCGAGGCCTATCTCGTGCACCGGATCGACGAGCCGCTCGGGCCGGCGGCGCGTGTTTTTGGCGACGCGCTTACCCGACTTTGTCGGCGCTGACGGCCGCGCCTATCTCCTGCCGGCGACGGCGAATATCAGCGTGAACATGACCAGTACCATGCCGACCCCGAGCGGACCGGCAGTGGGATTGATCAGCGCCATGAGAAAGCCGGTGGCGCCCGATCCGGCCGCGCTGCCGGCAGCATAGGCCAGCGAAAAGGCGGCACTGCCAGCCACCAGCATGCTGCCGCGATATTGCTCGCCGAGCATGGTCAGCGCTGCCGTGTAGAGGGCGAAGCTGGCAGCGCCGATCAGCGCGAACAGCGCCAGCAAGAGCGGTGCCGACGTCACCAACGGAATGGCGAGATAGCCGGTTGCCGCCACCGCGGCTGCAGTAATCGCCACCCGCCGACGCGGCAACTTGTCGAGCAAGACACCAATGAAGGGCTGCGCCAGTGCCGTCGGCACCGCAAGCACCGTCACGCTCAACGCCGCGAAGGCCTGACTGTGGCCGGACTTGACGAAATAGACCGGCATCGCCGAGATCGCCGCAATATCGGCAAAGCCGAACATCAGCACCATCAGGATCAGGGTCGGCGCGTGCCGGAAGAACGCGAACAGATCGCGCGTCGAAGATGGCTCCGGCCGCGTCCGCGCGCCCATCGTCAGAAGGCCGGTGAGGAAGGCGACGAGCGCGATATAGATCGCCAGCAACGCAAAGCCGAGCCCGCCGCTGGTGCCGAGAAGCGGGATCGCCAGCGGCCCGGCGGCAAAGCCGCCGCACATGCCGGCGCCGTAGAGGCCGGATACCCGGCCGCGCAGCCGGTCCGGGCAGGCGGTGTTGAGCCAGGCTTCGCCCAGCATGAAGACCATACTGACGAAGAAGCCGAGCGCGAAGCGGGCGATGAACCAGACCGGAAGCGAGGAGGTGGACGCAAGTGTTGCGAGGCAGAGGGAACAGCCGCAGAGGCTGGCGATGATCAGCTTGTCTGCGGAGGCAAGTCGCGTCAGATGCCCGAGCAGCAGGGTCGCCGCGGCAAGGCCGGCGGCAAAGCCCATGGCATTGAGACCGATCGTGGCGGCCGAGACGCCGCGGCCTTCCAGCGACAGCGAAATCAAGGGATAGGTGAGCCCTTGCGCGACGGAAAAGGCGGTAACGCCAAGCACGACGGCGATGATGGCCGGCCAATCCGGAGCGATGTCGCCCACCTCAACGGTTTTCGACGTCATCGGCCCCTCCCATCGACAGTGCGTCCCCTGGGGAGATCGGCATCGATCTCCCCAGGGGATCTGCATAGATCATCCGCCGCCGGTTTGGAACTCGACCGGCGGCGGATCGGCAACTATTGTCAGGCGGCCTTGTCCCACACCGGCGACAGACCCTCGGGGCTGACGATGCGGCCGTCCGGACGGGCGAGGCCATGGATCGCCGCCATCTCGCCGTCACCAAGCGCGAAGTCGAAGATGTCGAAGTTTTCCTTCAGGCGCTCGATCGTTGCTGTCTTCGACAGGGTGATGACATCCTTCTGCTGCACCAGCCAGCGCAGCGTCACCTGCGCCGCGGTCTTGCCGTGGCGCGCACCGATGTCCTTCAGCAGCGGATCGTTCGGGATCTTGCCGTTGGCCATGGCGTAGTAGGCTGTGATCGACATGCCGTGCTTGCGGGCCGTGGCGAGCACCTTCGTCTGGTCGAGATAGGGATGGTATTCCACCTGGTTGGTGGCAACAGGCGCGTCGCTGAGTTTCACCGCCTCTTCCATCTGGGCGGTGTTGAAGTTGCTGACGCCGATGTGGCGGACCTTGCCGGCCTTGTGCACTTCATTCAGTGCGCCGATGCGCTCGGCCATCGGCACGTCGCTACCACCCGGCCAATGCAGGAGAAGCAGGTCGACGTGATCCGTCTTGAGCTTCATCAGGCTCTCGTCGACAGAGGCGAGAAAATCGCGATGGGCATATTTGTCGACCCAGACCTTGGTGGTGAGGAAGATATCGGCGCGGGCGATACCCGATTTGTGGATGGCTTCGCCGACTTCAGCCTCGTTGCCGTAGATCTGGGCGGTATCGACGTGGTGGAAGCCGAGCTTCAGCGCTTCCGGCAGCACGCGCAGCACGTCGGCACCGGGCATGCGAAAGGTGCCGAAGCCGAGCGCCGGGATGTTGGCGCCGTTGGAATTGACCGAATGCATGTGGGAACTCCTTGTTTTTGCAGAACGCCCGGCCATCGGCCGGGCGGGAAAGAGGCGAGGGTATAGGTGGGCCAGTTGGCCGCTTGGTCAAGCCGGCTGGGCGACTGTTTCTGCCTTGCGATCGAGTGCGCCGCTCAGAAGCGTCAGCAGCAGCGCGCCAACGACCAGAACGGAACCGACGACCGGCGTCATGCCGAGGCCAAGCGACGAGGCAACGATGACGCCGCCAAGCCAGGCGCCGATGGCGATACCGAGGTTGAAGGCGGCAATGTTGAGCGCCGAGGCGACGTCGACAGCGCCGGGCCGATGCTGCTTGGCAAGCTGCACGACGTAGAGCTGCAGGCCGGGCACGGTGGCGAACGACAGGAAGCCGAGGCTTGCCAGTGTCACCAGCGTCAGGACTTGCGACGTGGCCGTGAAGGTGAAGAGCACAAGGACGACGGCTTGAGCAAGGAAGAGGCCAACCAGCGCCTTCACCGGATCGCGGTTGGCGATCTTGCCGCCGGCGATGTTGCCGATCGCGATCGCGACGCCGTAGAGCACCAGGATCAGGCTGACGGCGCCTTCGGAAAAGCCGGTGATTTCCTGCAGGATCGGCGCCAGGAAGGTGAAGGCGACGAAGGTACCGCCATAGCCGAGCGCGGTCATGGCGAAGACGATCAGCAGCCGACCAGAGCCGAGAACGCGCACCTGGTCGATCAACCTTGCCGGCGGCGCCTTGGTCAGCGTGTTTGGCAGCAGCGTGGCGATGGCGGCAAGCGCTATGACTCCAAGCCCGGTGACAGCCCAGAATGTGGCGCGCCAGCCGAAGGTCTGGCCGATCCAGGTGCCGAGCGGCACGCCGGTGACGATGGCGACCGTCAGGCCCATGAACATCATGGCAATCGCCGAGGCACGGCGATCCTCGGGCACGAGGTCGGCGGCAATGGTCGAGCCGACGGAGAAGAAGACGCCGTGGGCGAAGGCGGAAATCACGCGGGCAATGAGCAGAGGCTCGTAGCTCGGCGCCAGTGCCGCCGCGGCGTTGCCGATGATGAACAGCGCCATCAGTCCGACCAGCAGCGGCTTGCGCTCGATCCGGCCGGTGAGCGCCGTCAGGATCGGTGCGCCGAAGGTGACGCCGAGCGCGTAGACGCTGACGATGAGGCCGGCAAGCGGCAGGGTGATGTTGAGATCGTCGGCAACCGTCGGCAGCAGGCCGACGATGACGAACTCGGTGGTTCCGATCGCATAGGCCGCGATCGTCAATGCGAAGAGTGCAATGGGCATGACAAGACCTTTTCCCGTCCGGCTGGGAGGACCGGGCGTTTTGGTGTTGATGTGTTCGACGGGAATATGAGGGTGGAGAGCTTGCGCGATAATCCGTATAATCGGATAAACGGCTGTGAACTGAATTCATAGGTGAGTGATGGACAACCGCGCCGGTGAAATGGAGGTCTTCGTCGCCGTCTGCGAAACGCGCAGCTTTTCTGCCGCCGGCCGGCGGCTGAGGCTATCGCCATCTGCGGTCAGCAAGCTGGTCACCCGGATCGAGGATCGGCTGGGCACGCGCCTGCTGGTGCGCTCGACCCGGTCCCTGCAATTAACGCCGGAGGGTGAAGTCTACCTGCAACGCGCCCAACGCATTCTGACCGAGATCGCCGAGACCGAGCAACTGGTTGCGGCCGGCGGCCGGCTCTCTCCCCGCGGGCTTCTGCGCATCAACGCATCGGTCGGCTTCGGCGAGCGCTACATCCTGCCGCTCGCGCCGGAATTTCTCGAACGTTATCCGGAGGTGCGCCTCGATCTGACCCTGACGGACAGCCTGATCGACGTGGTCGGCGAACGGGCCGACGTGGCGATCCGCACTGGCCCCTTGCGCGATTCGTCGCTGAAGGCGCGCAAGCTGATGGAGAGCCGGCCGGTGGTGATCGCGTCACCGGCCTATCTGGCCAGACACGGCGTGCCGCAGACGCCTGCCGACCTGGAAAATCACAATTGCATTCGCTTCAACTTCCGCCGCAGCGTCGACGAGTGGGCCTTCCGTGCCCCCGGCCAAACTTCGGCCGAGCTTCTGTCGGTCTTCGGAAATCTGCAGGTCTCGAGCGGCGCGATCGTCCAGCAGCTTTGTCTCGCCGGTGTCGGCATCGGCCGTATCGGCCGCTTCCACGCTGAGCCGGACTTGGCCGCGGGACGGCTGGTTGCGTTGCTGGAGGATTATCGGCCGGACGAGATCGAAACGGTCTACGCCGTCTATGCCGGCCATGAACATCTCGCGGCCCGCATCCGCGCCTTCATCGACTTCCTGGCCGAACGGATCTGATGCATGGCCCGCGGGATGGTGTGTCTTAGTCGGCCTTGACGGCGACGACGAAGAACCTGGGAAAGCGCAACAGCACCCGGCCGTCGCTCATCGCCGGATAGGCGTCACGGATCCGGTCGGTATAGGCTGCAGCAAAGGCGTCGCGTCGCTCAGGCGGCAGCGCATCGAGATAGGGGCGCAGGCCCGTGCCCTTGACCCATTCGACGATCGCTTTGGTGTTCGCCAGCCGGTGATAGTAGATCGTGTGCCAGACCTCGATATGGGGCGCATGGCGCGACAGACGCTCGACATAGACAGTCGGTGCCGGCAACGCATTGCGGCGGATCGTCCGGCCCTCGAAGGCATCGGCGAAGTCGGCGCTGCGGGCCGTTTCTTCCATCAGCAGATGGGTCGGTTGGTCGATATTGTCGGGCATCTGCACCGCCAGCGTACCGCCGGGCGCAAGCGAAGCGGTCAGCCGTTCCAGCACGTCGAGGTGATCGGGCAGCCACTGGAAGACGGCATTGGCGAAGAATAGCGACGCGCCCTTCGGCGGCACCCAGGTCGCCAGGTCAGCCTTCTCGAAGGTCAGGCCCGGCAACCGCTTGGCGGCGGCCAGCAGCATGTTTTCGTCGCTGTCGAGGCCGGAAAGGGAGGCGTCCGCAAATCGCTGGTGGATCAGTTCGGTCGAATTTCCCGGGCCGCAGCCAAGATCGAAGGCAGGACCGGAGGGCAGGTCCGGAACCTGCGCCAGCAGATCGCGTGCCGGCCGCGTGCGTTCGTCTTCGAATTTCAGGTATTGCGACGCCGACCAAGCCATTGAGACAAAACCTCAGATACCGAATTGCAGACTTTCGAGCGAAGGCAGGATCAACGCCGGCCCCTGGTCACGATATTCGTCAGGCATGTCGGCCCGGTTGATCCAGACCGTGCGGAAGCCGAACTTCGTCGCCCCTGCAATGTCCCAGCGGTTTGACGACTGGAAGGAAACCGCATGCGGGTAAAGCCGATAGCGCGTGGTGACGAGATCATAGACCGCTGGTGCCGCCTTGTAGGTCTTCACCGTGTCGACGGAGAAGACGTCGTCGATGACGATCTCGAGCGCTGCATTGTGCACCGCTGCAGCCAGCATATCAGGTGAACCGTTGGAAAGGATCGCGAGCCGCGCTCCGCGCTCCTTCAGCCCTTTCAGAACGGCGGGAACCTCCGGGTAGCAATCGAGCGTCCAATAGGCATCAAGCAGCGGTTTCCTCAGCTTGCGGTCGGCGGAAGGGAAGCGGGAAAATGCGTAGTCGAGCGATTGCTCGGTCAGTTGCCAGAAGTCCTGATAGGCGCCCATCAAGGAGCGCACCCAGGAATATTCGAGCTGCTTGGCGCGCCAGAGTTCGGAGAACGCCTGTCCGTCCGGACCGATCTCGGCGGCATGGCGCCGAACCGCCGCATGCACGTCGAAAAGCGTGCCATAGGCATCGAACACATAGGCCGCGTGGGACATTCTTTCCTCCCGTCTGTCATCCCCGGCCACACAGCGGGACAAAATGTCATACCCCGTAAAAGCGTGGCCGAAAACAAAGGCTTACCGCATTGTGCCGGTGTTGGCACGCCGCGAATACCGTTCTTTTGCGCGATCATGTCAAAGATTTGTGCGTTGCACAACGGCATTGCGCCACCAGGCGTCAGCCTTTGCCTGGTTTCCAGACCTTTGCGGGGAAGCGGAGGGCCTGTTTGGCAAGCTTTCCCTTGAGCCCGAGCGCCGCATCGCAAAGCCCGACCACATGCCGGTTCGGCTTGGCTTCCGGCCGCAGGGCATGCAACGCCGCGGCCGCTTCCTCGGGCGACATGTACCGCGCAAGAATGCCGAGGCTCAGTGCCGTCGCGCGGCCGATGCCGCGCAGACAGTGCACCAGCAGATGCGCATCCTCAGGCAAGCCGTCGATAAAATTGAAGGCCGCCTCGATCGCGTCCGGACGGGCGGCGTCAGGAGCATCGGGGTCGGTGGCGTCGCCGAAATAGAGTTCCAGGTGCTTTTCGGGCGGCAGCTCGATCATCGACAGCAGCCGGCTCGCCGGCGCCCGCATCGAGATCAGGTGCGTCGGTGCCCAGAGCGCCCGATTGTGCCGCGCCTCCGTTTGTGAACTGATGACCATCTGGATGGGCCATCCGTTCGGATGGGCCGGATTGGCATTAAGAACGGGGCTGTAGAGTTCTTCCCCGGTGGCAGCTGCCGCTAGCGCCATGACAGGACCTCGTCGTGATTCTTCCTGTGGTGATTTTGCCCTGAAACCGGTTCTGACTTAAGGGCAAAATCGCATCCGCAGCCAAAAGCAAACAGGCTTTGGAATGTCCCCTTCAGAACCGTGTGATCACGCTGATGCCGAGATCGGTGGCGCGGTCCATCGAAACGAGGGCAGGGATCGCTTCCTCGAGCGAGATCTCGCGGCCGATCAACTGTTGCGGATTGAGCTTGCCGCCAGCGATCATCGACAGCATGGCGTCGTATCGCCAAGCCTGCATGCCATGGCTGCCATAGATCTCGAGCTCGTGGCCGATCACCTGCGCCATTGGGATTTCCGGCGTGGCATGGTCGCCGAGCATCAGGCCCACCTGCACGTGGCGGCCGCGCCGGCGCAGGTTCTTGATCGAGTTGAAGCAGGTGACGGGATGGCCGAGCGCGTCGATCGAGACATGGGCGCCGCCGCTGGTGATCTCCTTCACGGCACCTGCGACGTCGTCCGTGTCGCGGCCGTTGACCGTGGCAACGGCGCCGAGCTTCTTGGCGAAGGCGAGTTTTTCTTCGGAAATGTCGATCGCGATCGGATGTGCGCCAAGTGCAGCAGCAATCATGATCGCCGAAAGGCCGACACCGCCGCAGCCGTGAACCGCCACCCATTCGCCGCCCTTGACCCGTGCCTGGTCGGCGACGGCGCGAAACGAGGTGGCAAAGCGGCAGCCGAGGCTGGCGGCAGTCTTGAAGTCCATGTTCTCAGGCAGATGCACCAGGTTCTGGTCGGCGAAATCGAGTGCGACATATTCGGCAAATGAGCCCCAATGGGTGAACCCCGGCTGGAACTGCGCCTCGCAGACCTGCTGGTTGCCCGAACGGCATTCGCCGCAGCGGCCGCAACCGGAAACGAAGGGTACCGTCACCCGGTCGCCGACCTTGTAGCGCATCACGCCGCGGCCGGTGGCGGTCACGATGCCGGCGAGCTCGTGGCCCGGCACGTGCGGCAGGCGAATGTCGGCGTCGTGCCCCATCCAGCCATGCCAGTCGGAGCGGCACAGACCCGTCGCCTCGACCTTGACGACCACGCCGTTTTCGGTCGGCGTCGGATCGGCAAACGTGCGAATCTCGGGCGTCTTCTCAAAGGCGTCGTAGTACATGGCTTTCATCGGGGCACTCCTTGCGATGTCTGGCCGGTGCGGCGCGACCGTCTATGTGCCGCGCCATCAGAATTTCGTCGACCTCTTCCTCGCCGTCGAGCAGGCCACCTGGAACGCGCCCGATTTCGTGGAACTCTTCGCGCCTGTAGAAGCGGATGGCCGTCTCGTTGTCGGCGCGGGCGACGAGCTCCAACATCCGGATGCCGGTCGAGCGGGCATGGTCGGTCAGGTGTGCAAGAAGCTCGCGCGCCACGCCGGAACCGCGCGCCTCGCGGCGCACATAGACCATGATGATGGTGGCACGGTGCGCCATCCGGCTGGAGCGCTGGCGCATGAGTCCCATCATGCCGACAGGCTCACCCCCGTCGAGCGCGACGAAGACGGTGTTTGCGGCGAGCCTTGCCTGCCATTCCGCCGTCGACAGCCGCGCCCAATCCGCCGCGGTGGAAGCGAAGGCTTGCGGCTCGCGCTGCAGCGCCTCCAGCCGTATGCGGCGGAAGATTTCCACGTCGTCCTGATCAAGATGCCTGATGATGTGCACGTCTGCCCCTTTGCCCTGCGAGAGAGACTACGCGAGAGGCCGTTCCGGTGCCAGAATGGACGCCATGACATTTTTTGATGTACCCATTCACCCCCATGCTGCTTTTTCGAGCTATGGCGGAAGATACGGAAGACAAAACGTGAAGGAGACGCAGATGGCCGTCGATACATCCCCCCGCTCAGTGACCTGGACCTATGTCGACGGCGAATGGCTGTCCGGCAATCCGCCGCTGATCGGCCCGACCTCCCATGCCATGTGGCTGGGCTCGACCGTGTTCGACGGCGCCCGCTTCTTCGACGGCATCGCGCCGGACCTCGACCTGCATTGCCAGCGCGTCAACCGCTCGGCAACGGCGCTCGGACTGAAGCCGACCGTGAAGCCGGAAGAGATCGAGGCCTTGACCTGGGAAGGCGCCAAGAAATTCGACGGCCAGACCGCGCTCTACGTCAAGCCGATGTATTGGGCCGAGCATGGTGCGGCCGGGATGGTCGCCATCGATCCGGAATCGACCCGCTTTGCGCTTTGCCTGTTCGAGGCGCCGATGGGTAACGGCCATGGCGGCTCGTCTCTGACCCTGTCGCCGTTCCGCCGGCCGACGCTCGAATCCATGCCGACCGATGCCAAGGCCGGCTGCCTCTATCCCAACAATGCCCGCATCCTGACCGAGGCGCGGTCGCGCGGCTTCGACAATGCGCTGGTGCGCGATATGCTCGGCAACATCGCCGAAACCGGCTCGTCCAACGTCTTCCTGGTCAAGGATGGCGTCGTGTTCACGCCGGCCGCCAACCGCACCTTCCTTGCCGGCATCACCCGCTTCCGCGTCATGACGCTGTTGCGCGAAGCCGGTTTCGAGGTTGTCGAGGCGACGTTGTCGATGGCCGATTTCGAGGCTGCCGATGAGATCTTCACCTCCGGCAACTATTCCAAGGTCCTGCCGGTCACCCGCCTTGACGACCGTGACCTGCAGGCCGGACCGGTCGCCGCCAAGGCACGCGATCTCTACATGGATTGGGCCCATTCGAGCCAGGACGCCTAACGAGATCGACTATGGCGCGGGTCAGGTTGCCCGCGCCACGGTCGCGGCCCAGGTCTCGACGCTGCGCAGCATCGTCGGCGCATGCTCGGGATCGTCAACGAGTTCGGCCAGTTCCGACAGCCGGTGCACGCCGGTCAGCACCGCGATGCGCCGGCGGTCGAGGGCCCGACCCGTCAGTTCTTCATAGGTTTCGACAATCCGCGCCGTCAGATCCGGCGAAATGAAGTTCGAATAGATGAACTCACGGTGAAGCGGGCCAATGCCTGAATCGGCAAAATCATAGATGCCGTTGAGCCGGCGCTCCCCATGGTCGAAGGCCATGTTCCAGCCATGGCCATCGAAGAAGCCGTAGGTGGAGCCGTGCGGGTCGGGGCCCAGGCGCTCGAAGGCTTCGACAGTTTCCGCCGCCAACGTGGCAAGGTCGGCCGGAAGAGCCGGCAAGGCCTTGCCCCGGATCGTCTCCACCGTTGGTCCGTGAAAGGCTGCTTAGCGCCCCTGCACGATCTTTATGAGGTTGACCGTAGGTTGGCCGGGGCGGACGTCCGCATACTTCAGCCGGCCCGATGCCAGAGCGCTCGTCAACCGCTTGCAGGTCAACGCCTGGACCTTGTTGATCGGAACGCTCATGATCAACGCGCCAGTTTCGAGGTCGGATTTCGACCATCTCTTGCTGATGCAATCCTTCACAATCGCTCTCTGAAGCGCGGGGCTGCCTTGAACCGCCGTCTGCACCGTCTCATACTCGCGCTGGCTTGGGGCGCAGGAGGCTAGGGTCAAAAGGGTAAACGCGAACGAAGCAATATGGATCGGTTTCATGGCAATCTCCGGTTGGAGAATTGCCGGTAATTGTGGCGGCTGTGATTCGCAACCCTGACGTTGGGCGGTGCGGTTTCCGGCCGGTTGCTCGACGATGAGAGCCGGAAACCGCTTGCATGAGCGCTTGTGCGCGCAAGCTCGCGCGAGCCTGCGATCACAGATCGCCGGCGACAGCCTACTTGTCTGCGGCCGGTGCCACGACCGTGACGGTGTCGGCTGCCAGTTCACCGCCGATTTCCACCGTCTTCTTCTGCTTGTCGTAGACGCAGATCTGGGTGACGGCATTTTCGGCGCCCTTGGGCTTGCCCGAGACCAGCGCCAGCCCGAAGCTTTCCGAGCCGAACGGATCGACGACGACGACCGGCTTGTCGAGCGAAGGGGCGGCCGCAATGCACTTCTCCGAAACGTCGGCCCGGAATTCTTCCCAGGCATCGCCTGAGGACGCATGGGCGCCGGTCGCGGCAAATCCGGTTGCTGCCACAAGGGCAAGGGTCAGGATCGGGCGATGCAGCATGTTCAGTCCTTATTCTCAACTGGTTGCAATGGGTGCACGCTGCCCGCGAAACGTGGCGCGAATGTGCTCGGGCCGCGGGCGCTTTCAAAATGATGTTGAAAGTATATTCCGTGGGTTGAGGAAAAATTGGCATCGCATCGGTTGCCTCCGTCAAGGCCGGTGCCTATGTTCCCGCTCACAGATTTCTTTGACGAAATCCCATGCCAAGAGGAGATGCCCACATGGCTTTCGAATTGCCGAACCTTCCCTATGACTACGATGCGCTGGCGCCCTACATGTCGCGCGAGACGCTCGAGTACCACCACGACAAGCACCACCTCGCTTACGTGACCAACGGCAACAAGCTTGCCGAGGAAGCCGGTCTCTCCGACCTCTCGCTCGAGGAAGTCGTCAAGAAGTCCTATGGCACCAACCAGCCGCTGTTCAACAATGCCGGCCAGCACTACAACCACATCCACTTCTGGAAGTGGATGAAGAAGGGCGGCGGCGGCACCAGCCTGCCGGGCAAGCTCGACGCAGCCATCAAGTCGGATCTCGGCGGCTACGACAAGTTCCGTGCCGATTTCATCGCGGCTGGCACCGGCCAGTTTGGTTCGGGCTGGGCATGGCTTTCGGTCAAGAACGGCAAGCTCGAAATCTCCAAGACCCCGAACGGCGAGAACCCGCTCGTTCACGGCGCTTCGCCGATCCTCGGCGTCGACGTCTGGGAACATTCCTATTACATCGACTATCGCAACGCGCGCCCGAAGTACCTCGAAGCGTTCGTCGACAGCCTGATCAACTGGGATTACGTACTCGAAATGTACGAAGCGGCTTCCAAGTAAGCCTTCCCAAGCCTCGACTTCAGGACCCGGCGCTTGCGCCGGGTCTTTTCGTTTGGGGGTGACCGGTGGAGGCGGGATGCTCGGCCGTCACCAACGTGTCATCGCCCGGCGCTACTGCATGTTTCCTTAAATCGTCTTCGATTTAAGGATAAAAACATGCAGCAATTCAAAGTGCTACAGCAACCTTTGCGCATCTAATAGGACGCGCAGCGCTGTAGGGAGAAGCACCATGCACGCAGACACATCACCTCTCCTCCGCTTCGGCGTCATCGCCGACCCGCAATATGCCGCTGTGGAACCGAACCTCGTCCTCGGCCGCTATTATGCCAACAGCCTGACGAAGCTCGCCGAAGCGATCGAGACCTTCAACGCCGAAGACCTCGCCTTCGTGGTGACGCTCGGTGATATCATCGATCGAGGCTGGCAGAGCTTCGATGCGATCCTGCCGCTCTACGACAAGCTTCGTCATCCCAAGCATTTTCTGCTCGGCAATCATGATTTCGGCGTCGATCCGGAGAAGCTCGGGCAGGTTTTCGGCCGGGTCGGCATGCCCTCGCCCTATCAGACATTTGCGATGGCCGACTGGCGGTTCGTGTTGATCGACGGAAACGAGGTCAGCCTTTTCGCCCCGCCACCCGGCGACCCGCGGCGAACCGCAGCCGAGACGTGGATCGAGACGCTGAAATCGCAAGGGGCCGATAACGCCCATCCCTGGAATGCCGCGCTCGGCGACGTGCAGTTCGCCTGGCTGGAGGAGACGCTGCGCAAGGCGGAGGCTGCCGGCGAGCAGGTGGTCGTCATGGGCCACTACCCGGTCTATCCGCCGAACGCCCACAACATGTGGGACAGCCAGCGCATCGTCGATCTCTTCGGTCGTTTCAAAAACGTCGGCGCCTATTTCTGCGGTCACAACCACGACGGCAATTACGGCCTCGCCGACGGCACTCATTTCGTCAATATCAAGGGCATGGTCGAGACGCCGGATACGACAGCCTATGCGATCGTCGAGATCCATGCGGACAGAATGGCAATCCGCGGCTACGGCCGCGAAACGGATCGAACCCTGCAGTTGGAGACGATCATGCCCCGCCTGGTTGTGGCCGCCAGCCGCTGATCCAGAGGTCCCGCAGGCCTTCGCCTTCGCCTGGAAAGAAGTCGTCGGTCGCTTCGCAATGTTCGACCCGATCGGCGCGGAAGTTGCGGATCGCCTGACGCAGCTCGCACCAGGCGACGATATTGGCGGTTTCGGAATAGTAGATCAACGCGACCGGCCGGATCGTCCGCTCGGTGGCGCGGCCGAGTTCGTCGCGATAGTCGATGCCGAGCTTGCGTTCGTCGCGGATCGCGCGACGCACCAGTGCCAGATCGACGCCGGTAGGTGAGGGTGCCACCGTTCCCCAGGCATGCAGCGCCTGTGAGCGAAGCGCAAGCCGCAGCGGTTCTGGCACAGCACCTGTGATCTTCTGATTGACGCGGCCGGCTGCCGCCCTCAGCTCCTCGTCTCCGGTGCGCGCCAGCAGCGCCAGCGCCAGTACGATCGCCTCGGTTTCCTCGATCGAGAACATCAGCGGCGGCAGGTCGAAGCCGGGGCGCAGGATATAACCGATGCCGCGACCACCTTCGATCGGCACGCGCATGGCCTGTAGGGCGGCGATATCGCGATAGATCGAGCGCGGCGTCACCTCCAGCGTCTCGGCCATTTCAGCGGCGGTCACCGGCTTTCGGGCCAGCCGCAGGATCTGGATAATCTCGAACAGGCGCGAGGCCTTGCGCATCGAAAAAACTCCGCTGTTCCAAAACGCTCCTGACAAGACCCTGTCAGTTGGCGACGCTTATAACATTGGGCAACGGATTGAAAAATAAGCAATCCGCTCAGGCAACGATCGAACGGACCTCGGACAACTGACATGAGCTATACGGAAAATCTCTGGCTTTTCTTCACCCTTCTCTTCGGCATCATCATCGTGCCGGGCATGGATATGATCTTCGTGCTGGCGAATTCGCTGACCGGGGGGCGAGCCTCCGGCCTGTCGGCGACGGCCGGTATCATGGCGGGCGGTGTCCTTCACACCCTCTACGCGGCGCTCGGGGTCAGCGTCATCCTTCATCTGGTGCCGCAACTGTTCAACGTGCTGCTCATCGGCGGTGCCGCCTATATCGCCTGGATCG
Organism: Ensifer sp. 1H6; assembly: GCF_001976035.1. NCBI lineage: Bacteria > Pseudomonadati > Pseudomonadota > Alphaproteobacteria > Hyphomicrobiales > Rhizobiaceae > Ensifer > Ensifer sp. 1H6. Next base: position 138,205 of record NZ_MOAI01000010.1, read on the forward strand.
GCTATTCCCTCATCCGCAGTTCCATCACCATCGGCGGTATCGACGGCGCCGCGCGGCTGTCGCGCTGGGCGAGCTTTCGTCAGGGCGCACTCACCAGCCTGATGAACCCGAAGGCCTATCTCTTCATGCTGGCGGTCTATCCGCAGTTTCTCAAACCCCAATTCGGGCCGGTATGGTCGCAGGCGGCGGTCATGGCGTTGATGATCGCCACCACCCAGCTTGCCGTCTATGGCGGCTTGGCGCTCGCCGCCGGTCGCGGCCGCGACTTTCTCGTCGGCAGCCCCGGTGCGACGGTTCTGATCGGCCGTATCGCCGGCGTTGTTCTGGTGCTGGTCGCAGCTTTCACCGTCTGGCAGGGCTGGGCCGGCGGACGGTAGAGCCGTCACGTACAAACATGACTGCTGTAGTCATGTTATTGGAACGACGCGGTCGAGACGATCAAGAATCGCGCGGCCGCGTCAAATTATGCTGTTGTGACAAGGACATCAAAAAAATGTTACTTCCGTCGAAAGGCTAAAATGACATCATGCCGGCGCATTCAACACGAAGGCCGCAGATGCGGATTCGAATGACCGGGAGATCACGATGAAGATACGCGCTCTAATGCTTGCGGCCGCCCTCGCTGGGCTTGGCGTTACCGCCGTGACCGCGGCTGACGAACCGCAGGCGGTTCGTCAGGCCCTGATGAAGAAGGTTGGTCAGGCTGCTGGTGCGCTCGGTGGTATCGCCAAGGGCGAAAAGCCTTATGACGCTGAGATCGTCAAGGCGTCGCTGACGACCATCTCCGAGACGGTCAAGGTCTTCCCGGACCATTTCCCGGCCGGTTCCGAAACCGGTTTGGAGACGGAAGCAAGCCCGAAGATCTGGGAGAACATGGACGATTTCAAAGCCAAGGCGGCCAAGCTTGGTTCTGACACCGACGCCGTGCTCGCCCAGCTTCCGGCCGATCAGGCTGGCGTCGGTGCGGCACTCGGCATGCTCGGCAAGGATTGCGGCAGCTGTCATGAGACCTATCGCCTGAAGAAGGACTGACGGTAGGTCGTTCTCCCCGAAATTCTCAGACGATGCGCCGACTGTTTCGGCGCATCATCGCGCTGTTGCCGCAGTAAGGTTGTGGCTTGTCACGCAGTTTTGAGTGTGAGCGAACCTACTGCATGTTTCCTTAAAACGTATCCGATTCAAGGATAAAAACATGCAGCAATTCAAAGTGCTACAGCGGCCTTGGCGCGTCTGATAAGACGCGCGGCGCTGTAGCGGGTTGGGGATGCAGTTGAAAGGAAGCCTGATGGGCCGACGGATTAGAAAGCTGGTCTCGGGTCTCGTGATTCTGGGCCTTGTCGGCGGTGCGGCCTTTTGGTGGCTGACCAAGCCCGCGCCCTGGGCGGCGGCTCATTGGGAGGGTCTCGGAGAGCCAGATCTGACCAATGGCGAGCAGATTTTCTGGGCCGGCGGCTGCGTCAGCTGCCATGCAAAGCGCGGCAGCGAGGGTGACGCCCGGCTGGTTCTTGCCGGCGGGCCGCCGCTAAAAAGCCCATTTGGCACCTTCCACGCGCCGAATATCTCGCCTGACGAAGCGGCCGGTATCGGCGGATGGACGCTTGCGGAATTCGGCAACGCCATGACGCGGGGCGTCGGTCGAAACGGCGAACATCTCTATCCGTCCTTCCCCTACGCCTCCTACATCAGGATGACGCCGAAGGATGTCAACGACCTCTGGGGCTACATCAAGACGCTGCCGAAGGCGAGCGACGTTGCGCCGGACCACGAGCTGCCGTTCCCCTATAATATGCGGTTGGCGCTCGGCGGCTGGAAGCTGCTGTTCCTCACCGACACCCCACGCGTGACCATCGATGCCGCCGATCCGAAGCTGACGCGCGGCCAATATCTGGTCGAAGGGCCGGGTCATTGTGGCGAGTGCCATACGCCACGAAACGCGCTTGGTGGCTTCGAGCCGGCCCAGTGGCTGGCTGGCGCGCCGAACCCGGAAGGTAAGGGACGCATCCCCGACATCACGCCGGGCTCGAAGAGCATCGGCGGCTGGAGCGCCTCCGACATCGCCTCCTATCTCGAAACCGGTTTCACGCCGGAATTCGATTCCGTTGGTGGCTCCATGGTCGAAGTCCAGAAGAATATGGCGAAGTTGACCGCTGCCGACCGCGAGGCGATTGCCGCCTATCTCAAGGCCGTTCCCGCACTCTGAAGCGTAGTCCGGGCCGCTTGATTCCGGGTGGTCGGCACGCTCTAACGTCTCCTGGAACTACTGCATGTTTCCTTAAATCCTATTCGATTTAAGGATAAAACATGCAGCCATTCAAAGTGCTGAAGCGACCTTGGCGCGTCTGATAAGACGCGCGCCGCTGTAGGAGAAGACTTGCCATGCGTGCTCATGAAACCGTGCCCTACGACCAATGGATCGAGCGCAGCCCCGAGGAGATGGCAGCGCGTGCGGCTGAATTCTACGAGGACATCAACCGCCGCCGCACCACGCGCTCCTTCAGCGAAAGGCCAGTGCCGAGCGCGGTGATCGAGACCTGTCTGCTGGCAGCCGGCACCGCCCCGAGCGGCGCGAACCACCAGCCCTGGCATTTCGCGGTCATCGAAAGCCCTGGCATCAAGGCGAAGGTGCGTGAAGCCGCCGAAGAGGAGGAGCGCGTCTTCTATCAGCAGAAGGCCCCGCAGGAGTGGCTCGACGCGCTGGCGCCGCTTGGCACCGATGAGGACAAGCCGTTTCTGGAGACGGCGCCCTACCTGATTGCCTCTTCTCGCAGAAGCGTGGTGGCCCCAATCCGGGCGACACGAAGAAGAACTACTACATCAACGAAAGCGTCGGCATTGCCACCGGCATTCTGATCGCGGCGCTGCACCATGCCGGGCTCGCGACACTGACCCATACGCCGGCGCCGATGAATTTTCTCAACGAAATCTGCGGACGGCCGGACAGCGAAAAGCCGTTTCTGATCCTGGTGGTCGGTTACCCCGCGCCCGACGCGACCGTGCCGGTGGCCGGCAAGGTGAAGAAGCCGCTTGAGCAGATATCGACCTGGTTGTGATCGCCGAAGCATGTCGCGCAAAAGTGTTCAGCGGTTTTGCGATGCCGACAGGCGCAAAAGACAAAGATTTTGAAGCGCGGCAAGCGAATCCTACTGCATGTTTCCTTAAATCCTATTCGATTTAAGGATTAAAACATGCAGCCATTCAAAGTGCTACAGCGACCTTTGCGCGTCTAATAAGACGCGCGGCGCTGTAGAGATCGTGATGCGCTTTAACTTGCTCATGCGGCTGTCGTTGCTGCCGCATGTTCCCGGCCATAAAGCGCTGCATAGCCGTCGAGTTCGGGCGAGCCGAGACCGAGCGCGCGAAAGATCTCGACCGCAAAGGTGACCGGCGCCGTGCCGGCAGCCGTGACCACACGGTTGTGGCTGAGAGCCTGCGGCTGATCGCGATAGGAGCCGTGTCCGTGATAGCCGCGGAGTGACGCAAGGCTGTCCGCGCTGTTTCCGGTGTGATCCGTGGCGTCGAGAATTCCGCTCGACGCCAGCGCATCGACGCCGCCGCAGATGGCGGCGACCAGCCGTTCCTGCCGATGGAAGGAGCGGATCGTGGTGGAGAGGTCGGGGGCGTCGGCGGTTCCCCAGATCGCGCCGCCGCAGATCACCAGGCCATCGAAGCCCGCGGGGTCGAGCGCGTCGATCGACAGATGCGCGGAGACGTCGAGCCCGCCCATCGACGTGACTGCCGCGCCGTCCAGGGTGGCGACGTCGATATCGACGCCGAGGTGAGCGCGCGCCGTCGCCATCAACAACGCGCATTCCCAATCCGCAAACCCTTCATGAAGCACGATTGCAAGCCGCATCGCCTCATCCTCAGCCAAGTTTCTGCATATAGCGCATGCCCGTTACCGGGCGAGGTACGAAGCGCTCGGATTCGTAGAAGTGATGGGCCTTGAAATTACCCGTGGCGGCGCTGACCGACAGGTAATCGCAGCCGGCCATCTTCGCCTGTTCGCGCGCCTTGGCGACGAGGTGGCGGCCGATGCCGGTGCCGCGATTGTCGGAGCGCACGAAGAGATGATGCAGCTCCATGCCGCGCGCGCCTTCCGCAGCCCGGTAGATCGGCACGAGGATGGCGTAGCCGATCAGTCGGTTGCCGGCCTCCGCGACAAGCGCGGTGATCCAGGGCGTGCGACCGAAGAGGTCGCGCTCGAGCTGCTCCGGCGTGATCGGGGCTGCGTCGCCGTGATGGGCGGCGAGTTCCGCGATCATTTCGCGCAGTTCGGGAAGGTCGCGCTGTTTGGCGCAACGGATCGTCACCATCGGCGGCCGCGTCGATGGCAGAGGATGGAGAGAGGGGATGGCGGTCTGTAGCATTGTCGGCTCCTCATGGTTCTCTAGCCATCAGGTGCCGTGAAAAACAAAAGCCGCCTGATGGCGGCCTTGTTGAAATTGATCAGCAGGCCGCTCCTATGGGAACAGCCAAAAATACGCGCGGCAGATGGGTGCGTTCTTGATCATGTGCGTAGATTGTCCGTTTCCGCGCTTTTGTCAACGGGGATTTTTGCACTGAGTTGGAGACGGGTCGCGACTCCGTTCGAAGTCGGCCCAAGTCTGCAGCCTCGCGCCGGCGCTCAATGGTCGCTGTCGCACATGGAATGGTCTGCAAGCGCACGGATGACGTAGCAATCGCCGATCGTGTGGTCGCCGTTGCAGGCGACGATGCGCTCGAGCTCGCGTTCCAGTTTCTGCAACTGGGCGATTTTCTCCCGCACGGTGATCAGGTGTTCCCTGGCGATACGGTCTGCTTCGCCGCAGGGGCGCTCCGGATGCTGGCTCAAGGCCAGCAGATCGCGGATCGATTCGATCGAAAGCCCCAGATCGCGTGCATGGCGGACGAAGGCGAGACGTTCGAGTTCGCGTTTCTCGTAGCGCCGCTGGTTGCCTTCGGAGCGTTCCGGGGCCGCAATCAACCCCATCTGCTCGTAGTAGCGGATTGTCGGAATTTTTACGCCCGTGCGGCGGGAGAGATCGCCGATCGAATACATGTCCATGCTCCAAACCTATAGCTTCTGGAGCATTAGATAATCGCTTTCCGGCGACGGTCAATGTGGGGCTGGGAGGAAAGGCCCGATCGGGCCTTTCCCTTGGCGATGCCGGTTAGCGTGCGAGAAGGGCAAGCAGCGTCTCGTCGAAGAGATCGCTTTCCTCAAGCTGCGGTGTGTGGCCGCTTTTTTCGAACATGCGGACCGTCAGATCCGGAAAGTCCCGGCGATAGGCGTCCCAGGTCTCGGCCGGCGCAACGAGATAATCGCATTGCCCGAGTGCCAAGAGCACCGGCATCGCAAGCCGGTCGAGCCCGTCCCGAATATCGATGTCGCGAAACACTTCGCCCCAGAGATGGTCGAAGACGGGATTGTTGACGGTGACATCACGCCATAGCGGTGCCGCGTCGAAGGCGGGTAGATGCCAGCTCTTGGCGCCAAGACGGATGAGCAGCGACTTGAACCGCTCCTCCGGTCGGGCGGCGATATCGGTGCCAAGTTCGGCCATCTCGCGCTCGAAGATCGCCTTGCGCTCCGGCGCGACCAGCTCCTCCCACCGGCGATCGGCAAGCGCCGTATGCGCGGCGGAATGGCTCGGTCCGGTGCCGACCATGATCACGTGGCTGATATTCTGGGGATGGCGTTTGGCGTATTCGAGCGCCATGTAGCCGTGGCCGGAGTGCCCGAGGACGGCGAAGCGATCGAGACCGAGATGCCGGCGCATCCACTCGATATCGTCGAGGACCACGTCGAAGCCGATATCATCGCGCGTGTAGGACGCATGCGCCGGCGCGAAGCCGCGGTGATCGATGAAATGGAGCTTTGTCCGCTGGCGCAGTTGCTTCGAGAAGGTACTGGGATAGTAGGCGGCGCTGCCAATGACGAGCAGCGGCATGCCGCTGCCCTCGATGCGATAGCCGAGCTCGAACGGACCGGCGCGCAGGCTACCGGTTTCAGGCAGGGATGAACTGGTCGTTGTCATGGATATGATCCTGCAAACGGCCGGAGAACGATGGCTCAATGGTTGGCGCTCTCATCGGCCTTAAAAAAATGCCCACGCCAAACGGTGCCGCGAGGCGGCCTTGGCGTCGGTGGTTCTTTCTTGCCGGTGAGCGTCGCTAACGGATCAGGCGCACGGATCAGTATCCCTGTTTTGTTGCGACTTCATACCAGTCCGCTCTGTTGAGCCGCAACCGTCGAATCGAGACATTCGGGCCGTCATCCTCTCATTCGAAAAAAGGTGGCACAAGGACGCCACAATCACCGCCTAGCGATCTGCACGGCACTCGATTCGGCCCAGCGTCGATCCGAATGCATGTTTTGCAACAGTTAGTTAGAGCGTCGGCATATATGCGTGGCGCACGACGGAGGAACACGTGCCGCTGCTCATCAATCGCCGCCAATTGCTCGTCGGCTCCGCGCTGATCTATCCGGCAATCGCCCTCGGCCCGGCCGCAAAAGCCGCCACCGGCGGCGATGTCGATACACGCCTTGCCGAACTCGAAAAGTGCACGGGCGGACGGCTTGGCGTTTCCGTTCTCGATATGGAAACCAACGTGTCGTTCGGCCGCCGCGAGAGCGAGCGTTTCGCCATGTGCTCGAGCTTCAAGACGCTGGCGGCGGGATTCGCGCTCGCCCGTGCGGATCAGGGCGCCGAAAAGCTTGATCGCCGTATCGTCGTTGCGCAGAAGGATATCGTCGCCCATTCGCCGGTAACCGAGAAGCATGTCGGCGGCGAGGGCATGACGATCGCCGAACTCTGTGCCGCGACGTTGACGACAAGCGACAACGCGGCGGCAAACCTTTTGCTGGAAAATTTCGGCGGTCCGCCGGCGCTGACCGCCTGGTTGCGCACGATCGGCGATGAGACCACGCGCCTCGACCGGAACGAGCCCGCACTCAACGAGGCGAAAGTGGGTGACCCACGCGACACGACCACGCCTGCCGCAATGCTGGAGACGCTCGGCAATCTTGCTTTCGGCCCCGTGCTGGCGGAAGCGTCGCGCAAGCTGTTGATCGAGTGGATGGTCGCCAATACCACTGGCGACCTGCGCATCCGCGCCGGCCTGCCGAAGGCCTGGAAGGTCGGCGACAAGACGGGAACCAACGGCAACGGCGCCGCGTCTGACATCGCCATCGTTTGGCCCGAGGGTAGGGGACCGCTCCTGATCGCGGTCTACATCGCTGAGGCGACGGCGCCGCTGGCTGAGCTGAACACCGTCTTTGCCGATGTCGGCCGGATGGCGGCGGAGATGGTCTAACCGCCGATCGTCAGGTGAGCACTGGTCATGGCGTCTTCAGCTGTCTTCAATCTGATAACCTGGCCGCTGCGACGTCCAGCATTGTTATAGTCAAGGCGATCTACAGCATTCCGGGCATGAAGCCCCAGAAATGTCGTCGCGTTGAAGCTTGCAGGCGATTCATGCGGCGCTTCCGTCGGCGATATCGGATGCGGTATCGTCGCGCTGCTGGTCGATGCCCATCGCGCGTTCGACCGCCTTGCGGATTTCCTCCTCGATCGCTTCGCGCTGCTCCGGATCCATCGCCTTCAGCTCGTCTTCGGTGATGCCATGCGCTTCCAGGATCTGTGCACGGATCTGTTCCGCCAGGCTCATCTTGGCGCGTTTCAGGAATTCGTCGCTGACTGAATCGCCGGAGGCGGTCTGTTCGCCGCTTCCGATCGAAGGCTTGGCCTCTTCTTCCCGGGATGCGCTGATCCAGAAGGCGTTCGATAGCGAGGCCGACGTGGATGCCGGCGCAATGGTCGGCGAGAGCCGCGGGCGCGTGTCACCGCCGCCAGTTTCTTCGAGCGGCATGACCGTTCCCGATTGGGCACGGCGCTGCGAGAAATAATAGTTGGAGATGCTGCTATCGATCTTCATGGGAAGCCCCCGGAATCTGCTGTCCGGGGGAGGCTGCTTCTGGTGGCTTGCGCGGGGCTTGCCGATGCAACCCATTAGCGAGAATTAGGGATGCCTTTTCGCGTTTTAGGGTAGGGTATAGGCGATGACGTAGTCTCCGGGCTTTGTGCCGACCGAGCCGTGGCCGCCGGCGACGATCACCACATATTGCTTGTCGCCGACCGTGTAGCTCATCGGCGTCGACTGGCCGCCGGCCGGAAGGCGCGCCTCCCAGAGCTGTTCGCCGGTCGTCACGTCATAGGCGCGCAGATAATCGTCGACTGCCGCCCCAAGGAAGGCGACGCCGCCCTTGGTGATCATCGGTCCGCCGATGCCGGGAACGCCGACTTTGAAGGGCAGCGGCAAAGGCGTCATGTCCTCGACGGTGCCGTTCTTGTGTTTGTAGGCGATCTTGCCGGTCCTGAGGTCGGCACCGGCAACATAGCCCCATGGCGGCGCCTGGCAGGGGATTTTTAGCGGGCCGAGGAACGGGCCCATGAAGACGCCATAGGGCGCGCCGTCGTTGCGGTTGAGGCCTTGCTCGGATCCCTTTTCGTCCTGGCCCTTCGGCGGGATCTGATCGCGCGGAACGAGACGAGAGGTGAAGGCGAGGTAGGTCGGCATGCCGAACATCACCTGTCGCTCCGGGTCGACCGCGACCGAGCCCCAGTTGAACGTGCCGAAGTTGCCGGGATAGACGAGCGTTCCCTCAAGCGACGGCGGCGTATAGCGACCCTCGTATTTCAACGAGCGGAACGATATGCGGCAGGCGAGCTGATCGAACATCGTCACGCCCCACATGTTCCGCTCTTGCAGCGGGGCGGGCATGAAGGTCAGGCCGGAGACCGGCTGGGTCGGTGCGGTAAAATCTTCCGGGATTGCGCCCTTGGGTGCCGCGACTTCCGCAATCGGGATGATCGGCTCGCCGCTCCGTCGATCGAGCACATAGATGTCGCCCTGCTTCGTCGGACCGACGAGTGCCGGCACGACCGTGCCATCCTCCTTGGTGACGTCGAGCAGTGCCGGTTGTGCGGGCACGTCCATGTCCCAGAGGTCGTGGTGCACCGTCTGTTGCACCCAACGCACAGCACCGGAGTTGATATCGAGCGCGACGATGGAGGAGGAATATTTCTCCACGTGCTCGCTGCGCCCCATGCCGAGCTGGTCCGGCACCTGGTTGCCCATGGGAATATAGACGAGGCCAAGGCCCTCGTCGTAGCTGAATACCGACCAGCTGTTGGGCGAGTTGGTGCTGTAGGTCTGGCCCTCGGCAAGCGGCGTCGCTACATCGGGATTGCCGCTGTCCCAGTTCCAAATGAGCGCGCCGGTGTTGATGTCGAAGGCGCGGATGACGCCGGATTGCTCCTGGGTGGAATAGTTGTCGTTGACGGCGCCGCCAATGATCAGCTTTCCGGCAACCGCAACCGGCGGCGAGGTCGAGTAGTAATAACCGGCCGGATTGTATTTCATGCCCTTTTCGAGGTGCAGCACACCGTTGTCGGCAAAGCCGGTGCAGACGGCGCCGGTTGCCGCATCGAGCGCGATCAGGCGGGCATCGGATGTCGGCAGATAGACCCGCTCGGCGCAGACGCTGCCGGCGGTTGCCGCCGGGTCGGCCCAATAGGTGACGCCGCGGCAGGTCTGGTGCTGCCGGTCAGGGTTCATGCCGGAGTTGCTGTCATATTTCCACTTCTCTTCGCCGGTCGCCGCGTCAAGCGCGATCGCCCAGTTGTGCGGCGTGCAGGCAAAGAGCGTGTCCTTCACCTTGATCGGCGTCACCTGATAGGTGGTCTCGCCCACGTCTTCGGGGCGTTTGATGTCGCCCGTCTGATATTGCCAGGCGACCTTGAGATTGGCGACATTTTCGGGCGTGATCTGATCGAGCGGCGCATAACGCTGACCGAATGGCGTGCGCCCGTATTGATGCCATTCTCCTGATGGTACGTTGCCGCCGAGAGGCGGATTGGCGGCGACCACGTCGCTCGGCAGATCGCCGCGGATGTCGTGCGGATCCTGGGTCATCGAGTAGCCGGCAATGCCGATCGACACGAGCACGGCAAGCGCCAGCGGCCAGGCACTGGCGGCATACCGTTCTCCTGTCGGGCTCTCAAATCCGAGCGGACGCCGGACCGCCGGTAGCATCAGCCACAGGCCGAGCAGCACGATGATGCCGCCACGAGGGCCCAGTTGCCACCAGTCGAAACCGACTTCCCAGACGGCCCAGGTGAGCGAGCCAAGGATGACGAGCGTATAAAGCCAGATGGCGGCGGCCTTGCGCATGAAGAGAAGGATGGCCGTCAGCAGGAAGCCGATGCCGGCGATGAGATAATAGGGACTGCCGCCAAGCATCAGGAGCTTGGCTCCGCCGCCGCCGAGCGCAAGGCCAATGAGGGCGAAGACGATGGCCGCCAGAATGAGCATGGTGGGAACTCCCGAATTGAAGAACGGCGCCGTGGCACGGCTTTTTCATTGAGGCGGCGCGAATGAGCGGCCGCGCGGGAAAAAATCGGTTTCGGGGTCGGCGGTCGCGAAGGAGGCCGCGGCCGTCAGATCGGGCTTGGGCAAGTCACGCGACTGCCCGCCCCCTAGCACCTAACGCGCCGGTCCTGCCTTTCAATAGCCATAATTTCGCAGCGCAAAAAATTAGGGTGCCCGCAATGAAGTTGCGCGCCGAGGGATCGAGTGACGCTTTGCTGCTTTGATGTGAGGGGGCAGCCGTCGTCACGCGGCAGACGATCACTGTCGCGCGCTCACCGCGCGGTCTCGGCTGACTAAGCGAGCCGAAGGCGCAGCGGTTTGGTGTTTTCCCGACGCAGCACGCCCTTGGCCTCGAGATCGAGCTGGACGGCCTTCAGCCACCAACCGGCCTTCGCGCCGCCTGGAAAAAGATCGTCCGGCAGCAATGGCAGCAGCTTCTGCTTGGCTTCCGCGATCGTGAGGGCGGACTGCTCACGCGATAGGGCGGTGAGAAGCGCATCCTTCATTGCATCGTACTTCACCTTGTCGACACGTGTGACGTGTCCTGGGGAAACGATGTTCTGGATCTCGACCTTTTCACGTTCCATGGCCATCAAGCTCTCCCTTGACATAGTCGATCTTCGGGGACCGGAAAGCCATTGCCGCCCAGGCGCCGATCAGCTTCAGCATGGATTTTCCGGAATGACCGGCGTAGCTCGGCAGGTCGTTCTTGACGCTGACATCTGCCCGGCGGTCCCGCGTCATTACCCGCATCTGCAGGGGTGGGCGGGCGTCCTTGTCGAGACGATGCCGGTAGAGCGTCAGCCAATGGCCGCTGGTAAACTCGAGAAACATCGGCGCATTGCAGCAGGTGGCGACGACACGGCGGGTCTTCGACGTCGGCGTCAGCCGGTGCTCGCGAAGCTGATCGGCCCCACGCACGCAGTCTATCCGATCCTTGCGGAAGAGCACGAAGTCCGTGGACCCATCGCTGTTGAGTACTGGTGCGGCGCCGGGTATTGCCTCGAGCAGTGCGCCTGCCTTCCGGCAGCTCGCGCAATAGCAGGCGGTCGCCACGATCGGCCTGCCGACGGCGTGCATCTGCACCCGCCCGCAGTTGCATTGCGCATTCAAGGTCCGGTTTTCGCTCTTGCTCACCCGCCGTCTCCGCCTTCATAAGAAATCAAACTGTACCGTCCAGTTTGATTTGTCAATGCGGTCGTGCTACTGCGACCTTTGCGCGCCTAATAAGACGCGCGGCGCTGTAGTCAGGAACTTGTGCTATCGCGTGCTCATCTGAGAGGTCGTGGTTGAGAATGACGAATCCCGTCGAGACGCGAATGACGAGAAAGCGCCAGTCCATCCTGACTGCCGCCACTGAGCTGTTTCTGCAGCGCGGGTTCCTCGCGACCAACATGGACGAGGTGGCGGCGATGGCCGTCGTGTCGAAACAGACCGTTTATGCCCACTTCGGAACCAAGGAGGCGCTCTTCCTCGATATTGTCACCGGCATGACGGGCGTGGCCGGTGATGAGCTGGAGGAGCAGGTCGCCGATCCCATAGATGGGCGCCCGATCGAGGATTTTCTGCTCGATTTCGCCGAGCAGCAGCTGGCGATCGTCATGACGCCGCGGCTGATGCAACTGCGGCGCCTGGTGATTGGCGAGGCGGAACGCTTTCCGGAATTGGGCAAAAGACTGCATGCGAAGGGGCCGCGTCGTTCGATCGACAGGCTCAGAAAGGCCCTTGCTCATTACCGCGAGGCCGGCGATGTCGAGGCGCAGGACCTGCGCGCCGCTGCGTCCTTCTTCAACTGGCTGGTGATGGGCGAGCCGTCAACGATGCCATGCTGCTCGGCGATCGGGCGATTCCCGATGCCGGTGCTCTTCGCGCCCACGCAAGGGAAAGCGTGCGGATATTCCTGTCGGCCTATGGCCGAAAGCCATAGGCCACGACTACCGGGCGCGCGCACTATGCTGCCGTCGATTTACCTCACGTGCCGCAGAAGGTTTGCCGCACTTCCTCTTCCGGCTGCGGCGGATCGGCATAGGCGGTAAAACGCGGCTGGTCTTCGTAGGGCTTGGACGTCACGTCGACGAGCGCTTCGAACAGCGAGAAGTCGGCATCTTCCGTCGCTGCTGCAATCGCCTGTTCGATACGGTGGTTGCGCGGAATATAGGCCGGGTTGACCGCCCTCATTGCCACGGTGCGCTCGCCTGCTGCGCCGGGCTCTCGCTCCAGGCGCTGTCGCCAATCGGCAAGCCATGAGGCAATCCTGGCAGGGTCGGTGAACAGGGATATCAGGGCAGCGTCCGCCGCTGGATCGGCCGCACAGTCGCAAAGCCGGCGGAAGGTGAGGATGAAGTCGGCTTCACCGTGATGCATCGCCGTCAGCAGCGCCTGGACGAGATCAAGGTCGCCTTCCTCCTCGCCGACAAGCCCGATCTTGCGGCGCATGCCGTCGAGCCAATGCCGCTGGAAGATCGCGCCATATTCGCCGAGCGCATCGTTCGCGAGATCGACCGCGGTCGCCGCCACCGGATCAAAGAGCGGCACCAGCGTCTCGGCAAGCCTCGTCAGGTTCCATTGGCCGATCGCCGGCTGGCTCGCATAGGCGTAGCGTCCGAACTGATCGATCGAGGAGAACACCTTCTTCGGATCGTAGGCATCCATGAAGGCGCAGGGGCCGAAGTCGATGGTCTCACCCGAGATCGTCATGTTGTCGGTGTTCATGACGCCATGGATGAAGCCGACATGCAGCCAGCGGGCAATCAATACCGCCTGCCGCGCGACCACCGCCTTGAAGAAGGCGAGATAGGGGCGCTCGTCATCCCGTACCTCCGGGTAGTGGCGGTCGATCGCATAGTCGGCCAGGGCCTGGACCGAAGCCATGTCGCCGCGCGCCGCAAAAAACTGGAAGGTGCCGACGCGGATGTGACTTGCCGCAACACGGGTAAAGACGGCACCCGGCAGGATCTGCTCGCGATAAACAGGTTGGCCGGTTACCACGGCGGCAAGCGCTCGCGTCGTCGGGATGCCGAGCGCGAACATGGCTTCGCTGACGATGTATTCACGCAGCACCGGGCCAAGCGCTGCCCGCCCGTCGCCGCGTCGCGAGAACGGGGTCTGTCCCGGTCCCTTCAGCTGGATGTCACGCCTCTGCCCGTTCCGATCGATGACCTCGCCAAGAAGGATCGCGCGGCCATCGCCGAGCTGCGGCACGAAGGTGCCGAACTGGTGGCCGGCATAGGCCATGGCGAGCGGCGCGGCACCGGCAGGCACGCTGTTGCCGGAAAAGATCTGCCCGCCGTCGCGCCCGAGACTGTCGACGTCGAGGCCGAGTTCTTCGGCAAGCGGCCGGTTGAGCTTGATCAGCCAGGGTTCGGCAACCGGTGTCGGGTCGACACGGGCGAAGAACTGCTGCGGCAACCGCGCAAAACTGTTGTCGAAGCGAAAGACGTCGGTTTCGGCGGTCGGCGAAGGAGGCGCGTAGTTCATGGTTCTGCGGTCAGCGGTTTCTGCCGGGACTTCCGGCCACCGCCCTTTCGCGCCAAGTCTACACGAGCTGTCCCCGTTTCGCGAGGGTTGACAGACGAGGCGGCGCCCTCCCGCGAGAGGTCGTTCGCGGGAGGGCCGGGAGGGCGAGTACCGTCTTCGTTTCAGGCGCTAAGCGCCGTCGGCGATAGGCAGGCCTCGCAAATCGCCGCGATATGGCGGTGGTCGGTGCCGCAGCAGCCACCGAGAACGCGCAGTCGCGGCAAACGATCGGTCAGCATCCGATACTGCTGGCCGAGCGCCGTCGGATCGCCGGGATCGAGCGTCTCGCTTTCGTCGAGCTCGCTGTGGCTTTTCGTCGAGGCATTGGCGCGGATGCCGCCGATCCTGTGGACCCAGGCGCTACCGGCATCGAGACTCGCGTCGAAGTGGTCGGGATGGGCGCAATTGATCATGTAGTATTGCGGAAACCGGCCGGTCGCCGCATCGACGGTCTCGATCGCATCCTTGAGCGCGCGGCCGTTCGGCAGCCGCCCGTCTGTCTCCACCGTAAACGAGATGGCGCAGGGCATGCCGTGGCTCTGCGCCGAGCGGGCGATGCCGATTGCCTCGTCGATATTGGTGATCGTATAGGCGCAAATCATGTCGGCGTCGCTGACGGCGAAGGCAGCGACCTGTGCGGCATGATAATCCTCGGCCTCGTCAGGGCTCATGCGACCAGCCCTGTAGCCGTCGCCACGCGGGCCGATCGCACCGCTGAGCACGATCGGGGCCCGCGGCCGCTCGTACTCGGCGCGCAGTTCCGTCAGCAAATAGACGGCATCCTGGTTCAGTTCGGCGAGCGCCCTGGCATCATAGCCAAGCTTGGCGCCCCAGTCGGCGCTCGCACGCCAGGTCGCAGAGTCGAGCACGAAGCCAGTGCCGTGGTGTTGTGCGATGTCGAGATAGCGCGTGTAGTAGTTTAGCAGCCGCCGTCGTCCTTCGGACGTCGACAGCAGGACGAAGGAGGCAAAGTGCGGGAGCTCGACGCCTTCGTGAAAGATCAGCGTCGTTTCCATGCCGCCGTCGCTGAGAAAGGTTGCACCTTTCATGAGCGGCAGGCTGCGTCGGTATTTGGCCATGTCGGTCTCCACCCGTTTTTTGCTAGCGTTGGATCCCGGCGGAGCGCTCCCATTCCCGCAAGGATGGTTAAATTTCTGCCTTTTTATCGTCTTCTAAACTAGGCGACTTAAGGTATACTATTGCTAATATACGTAAATATCTCAGTGAAATCATAGGCTTGCTGGTTGCGATTTGCCGCGGCATTGCTCGCTGGTCGCCATGTCATTGGTGGAAACTGTACCGAAGGTAGGGAAACGGCTAATGCGAAAGGGTGAGGAAACGCGCGCCAAGATTCTCGACGCCGCCGAAGTCTCGGTGCTGGCGAAGGGATTTGGCGGGACCTCGATCGATGAGTTGATCGCCGAGACCGGTATCACCAAGAGCGGTTTCTTCTACCATTTTCGCGACAAGAACGAGCTGGCGAAGGCGCTGCTCGAACGCTACGTTGAAAACGACGAGCGGATCTATGACGAGATCTTCAGCCGGGCGCGCGAGCTTGCGGACGATCCGCTCCAGGCGTTTCTGCTTGGCCTCAAGCTGTTGTCGGAACTGCTCTCCGATCTTCCGAACGGTCACCCCGGCTGCCTGGTTGCGGTGATCTGTAGCCACGAGCGTGCCTTCGACCGCGACATACAGGAGATCAATCGGCAAGCGGCGCTGATGTGGCGCCGCCGTTTCGGAGCGATGTTCCGCGATATCATGCAGGTCTACCGGCCACGTGAGCCGCTGGATGTCGACCAGCTTGCCGACATGGTCTCAACGGTGATCGAGGGTGGCATCATCCTGTCGAAGGCGCTGAAGGAGCCTAAGAACCTGCCCGCCCAGCTGCTGGTCTTCCGCACCTTTGTCCGGCTGCTGTTCCAGCCGGCAGCCCCGTGAGCATCAGTCTTTGTCGTCTTCCATGGTCTGCGCCATTTCGGCGAGCTTGCGCACCGTATTGAGGTTGCGCGCGGTGCCCGGCTTCAACGCCGGCAGCTTCAGCTTCGATCGCCCGGATCCACCAGGATAGTGCACATAGATTTCGTGCCCGGCGACCTGCACTTCCTCACCGTCGGGCGCGACAAGCCTGTCGAGCGCGTCCGCCGGCGCCGCATTCGGCAGGAAGACCACATGCAGCAGATTGGTCTTGGCGTCGGGGAAGGGGGCGTTCTCGGCAACCGTCTGCAGCTGCCTGGCGTTCTGGATCATCACGCCGGGCGCCTTGCCGAGCTTCTCGCCAAGCGCAGCATCGAGTTTTGCCGCCGCCTCCGGCGCCGGCAAATCGGAGCGGAACAGCACGTTGCCGCTCTGGATATAGGTCTTCACGTCGTTAAAGCCGAGCCCCTCGCAGATCGCTCTGAGGTCGGCCATCGCCAGCATGCCGGCCCCGCCGACATTGATGGCACGAAGGAGGGCGACGTGAACGGGCATGGTGCGTCTCCTCTTGCATGTTTCCTTAGATCGTATCCGACCTAAGGCTAAAACATGCAACCATTCAAAGTGCGACAGCGACTTTTGTGCGTCTGAAACGACGCACGGCGCTGTAGGTTTTACATTCTGCCGGCGACCTTGATGGCGAAGGCATACTCGAAGGCGATCTCTTCAAGTCGCTGGAAGCGGCCGGAGGCGCCGCCGTGGCCGGCGTCCATGTTGGTCTTCATCAGGATCGGCTCAACGCCCGTGGTCTTTTCGCGCAGGCGGGCGACCCATTTCGCCGGTTCCCAATAGGTCACGCGCGGGTCGGTCAAGCCGCCGAGCGCAAGGATTGCAGGGTAGGGTTTTGCCCCGACATTGTCGTAGGGCGAATAGCCGGCGATGATGTCGTAGAACTCAGGGCTGTCGATCGGATTGCCCCATTCCGGCCATTCCGGCGGGGTCAGCGGCAGGGTGTCGTCGAGCATGGTGTTGAGCACGTCGACGAAGGGCACCGCGGCGATGATGCCGGTGAATTTTTCCGGAGCCATGTTGGCGATGGCGCCCATCAGCATGCCGCCGGCCGATCCGCCTTCGGCGACGATGTTCGCGTAGGACGTGAACTTCTCCTGATTCAGATAGTCAGCGGCGGCGATGAAGTCCTTGAAGGTGTTGGTCTTCTTGGCCATCTTGCCGTCCTCATACCAGGAGAAGCCCCGGTCCTTGCCGCCGCGGATATGGGCGATGGCATAGACGAAGCCACGGTCGGCGAGCGACAGGCAGTTGGTATTGAAGCCGGCAGGAATGGTGATGCCATAAGCGCCGTAGCCATAGAGCAGGCACGGTGCCGAACCGTCGAGCGGCGTATCCTTACGATAAAGCAACGTCACCGGCACCTTCGTTCCATCCCAGGACGGCGCGAAGACGCGGCGGGTGACATAGTCGTCGGGATTGTGCCCTGATGGTACTTCCTGTGTCTTGAGCAGCGTGCGCTTACGCGTCGCCATGTCATAGTCGAAGAGCTGCGACGGCGTCGTCATCGACGAATAGGAAAAGCGGATGACGTCGGTGTCGTATTCGGCAGCGCCGGAGAGCCCAAGCGAATAGGCTTCCTCGGCAAAGGCGATCGCGTGCTCTTCGCCGGTCTTGCGGTCGCGGATGACGATTTCCGGCAGACCGTCGCGGCGCTGCAGCCAGACGAGGTGGCGGGCATAGGCCATGTGGCTGAGGATCAGCGTACCCGGCCTATGGGCCACGACCTCGCGCCAGTTCTCCTTGCCCGGTGCTTCCACCGGCGCTTCCATGATCTTGAAATCCTTGGCGCCGTCGGCATTGGTGAGGATGTAGAAGACGTCGCCGCCTTCGGTCATGGCATATTCGAGACCGATGACGCGACCGGCGACCAGCTTCGGCTCGGCCGTGAGATCCTTGGTCGAAAGCAGGCGATACTCGCTGGTCTCGTGGTCGTTGATGTCGATGTAGATGAAGTCGTCGAGGAGCGATCCGCCGACCGACATGAAGAAACCTGGGTCCTTTTCTTCATAGACCAGCCGATCGTCCGCCTGGGGCGTACCGAGCACGTGGTGGAAGATCTTCGACGGACGGTGGTTGTCGTCAAGCACGGTGTAGAAGAAGCTCTTGCCATCAGGCGCCCAGGCGCCGCCGCCGCCGGTGTTCTCGATCACGTCGGCAAGATCCTCGCCGGTCGAAAGGTCGCGCACCTTCAGCGTGAAATATTCCGATCCCTTGTCGTCGTACCCCCAAAGGCCGCGGCTGTGGTCGGTCGAGTGGTCGAGGCCCGCAAGGCGGAAATAGGACTTGCCTTCGGCTTCCTTGTCGCCGTCAAGCAGCACCTGCCGGATGGTCTCGTCCTTATTGTCGGCGTCGCGCGGGATGCGGAAGTAACGCGGCTGCTCGCCGCCGGTTACGTAGAGGCTGCCATAGGCAAAGGGGCCATCTTTCACCGGTATCGAACTGTCGTCTTCCTTGATGCGGCCGCGCATCTCGGCAAACAGCGTCTTCTGCAGCGCCTTGGTGTCGTCCATCGCCGCGTTCATGTAGGCGTTTTCGGCCTCCAGATGCTTGCGGATGTCAGGGTTGAGGATCGAGGGATCCTTGAACATTGCCTGCCAGTTGTCGTCCCGCAGCCAAGCGTAGTCGTCGGTGCGGGTGATGCCGTGGCGCGTATCGGTCACCGGCTTTTTCGCGGCGACGGGAGCTTCGGGCAGGTTCTTGAAAACGGACAAGGCGTGTCTCCGGGATTTATGCGGCGGGAGACAATGAGATAGAGAGCCCGGCTGCGACGATCAAGCGGAAAGGACTTCGCCGGTCGATGGTTCCTTCTCCCCATCGGTGGGGAGAAGGCAGTGGAACGCGACCGGGCAAGCGTTCGATCGTTCGCTGGGCAGACCCAAGGCAGTGAGGAACGACTAGCTCTTTGCTTTCAGTTGCTTTCGATATTCCTCCACCGGCAGGCCACCGACGCCCCAGTCTTCGAATGCCACCTCGTCGATGACGACGAAGGTGGTGGCCGGGTTCTTGTCGAGCACCGTGACGAGCAGGTCGGTGACGCCCTTGATGAGCGCCGCCTTCTGTTCGCTGGTCGCGCCTTCGCGGGTGATCTTGATGTTTACATAGGGCATTGCTGGCTCCTTAGCCTGGTTGTCGGATGTCGTAGTGAAAGACCTTGGCGATGATCTGCCAGCGTCCGTCAACGAAGATCAGCGACAGGAAGTCGGTGAACGCCTTCTCGCCGATTGCGCATTGTACCTTGGCGAAGGCCGTCACCGGGCCGGCAAATTCGATCGAGACGATCCTGTCTGCGCGCACCTCGCCACGGCTTGCCGGCGAGGGACGTTTGTCGACGATCGGGAAATACCTGTTCATGTCGAGTTCGAGCAGTTCTCCCCCAGTCGCGGTGGCGTAGTGGGCTTTCGGGTGAAAAACCTCGCGCAGGATCGCCGTGTCGCTGTGGTAGAGCCCGTCGAAGTAGCGCCCGAGCACATCGATGACGGCCGCAAAGTGCGGATCGTTGTGGGTGCCGCTCATGCCGCGATCAGCCCTTCGGCCTTCATGGCTGCCTGCACTGCCGGGCGCTCGCGAACACGCTGCATGTAGGCCGTCAGGTGCGGCCACGGGCTAAGCGAAATTCCGGTGACGCTGGTCCAATTGACGACGGTGAAGAGATAGGCGTCGGCAACGGAGAAGGCTTCGCCGAGCAGATGGGCGCGACCATCGGAAAGCAGGGTTTCGACGTTGCCGAGCCGTTTGGAAACCTGCGCCGCGGCCGTCTCCTTGGCATCGACGCTTGCCGTCTTGCTGAACAGCGGCGAGAACGCCTTGTGCAGTTCGGAGGCGATGAAGTTCAGCTGCTCCTGCAGGCGGGTGCGTTCCAGCGTGCCGTTGGCAGGGGCAAGCCCGGCCTTCGGAAAGCGATCGGCAATGTACTGCACGACGGCCGCACCTTCGGTGACGACGTCGCCGGTTTCGAGCACCAGTGCCGGCACATAGCCCTTGGGGTTGACCGCCTTGAAATCGGCGCCGCTTTCGGTGAGGTGCGTCGCGGTATCGACCTTGACGATCTCGAACTCGACGCCCGCTTCGCGCAGGCTGATATGGGGCGAGAGCGAGCAGGCGCCGGGGGCGTAATAAAGCTTCATGGCCATGTTCCTTTTGCAATGATGGTCTCTGTCGAAGACGGCGGAACCTAAACCGAAGCGATAACTTTTGTATATGAGATTACTTTATGTTACCGACGTTTGCGGTTTCCCCACGGTAACTGGAGAATTTTGCCCATGAGCTTGAAAATTCGAAAGAATAGAGCTGCGGCATTGCCGCCGACCTGCCCGGTCGGGGAGTGCATGGTCATGCTTGGCGGCGCCTGGGCGCCCAACATCATCTGGTATCTGAGCGGCGGTCCACGCCGCTTCAGCGAACTCAAGATCGATATTCCCGGCATTTCGGCGAAGGTGCTGAGCACGCGCCTGAAGGATATGGAGGAAAAGGGTGCGATCGAACGGCGGATCATGCCGACATCGCCACCTTCGGTCGAATACAGGCTGAGCGATCTCGGTCAGGAATTCGTCCCGGCGATCCATGCGATCGTCGAAGTCGGTTACAAGCTCAAGCTTCGCCGCGAGGCAAAGCTTGCAAAGGAAGCCGCGCAGAATGTCGCCCAGGTAGAGCTCGCCTGACGGCGGGATGTTGCGCGATCGTGACGGCTACCACCGACCTTTGAGGGACTGCGCCGCATGCTCAATGAAGGCGCGAACCTTCGGCGTTTCCGCCTGGCGATCGACGAAGCAGGCATAGAAGTCGAAGGGCTCGTGGTCGGTGTTGGCAATGCCTTCGCGCGGTGCGCCGCCGAACAGCGGCACAAGCAGGCCGCGCGCAATCAGGTCCGTTGCGATGAAGGCACCGAGCCGCGTGATGCCGGCGCCGGCGATCGCCATTTCGGCAAGTGTGTCGATATCGTTGCTAACGATCGTTGCCTTCAGTTCCGGCTCAAAACGCAGTCCATCCCGCACGAAACCCCAGCGAAAGATTCGCCCGTGCCCGGCATAGCGGTAGACGAGGCAATGATGATGGATCAGGTCTTCCGGGTGCTCGGGCCGGCCGCGCCGCTCGATGTAGGACGGGGAGGCACAGATGACCATCGGCACCGAGGCAAGCTTGCGCGCAATCAGCCCAGGCTCCAGCTGCAGGCCGAAGCGCACGCTGATATCGATGCCCTCGCCGATGTGGTCGATCTCCCGATCGGTGACGACGAGTTCGATCGAGACCTCCGGATGGCGTGCGGCAAAGGATGGCACGAGAGGCGCCACCACATGACGGCCGAAGGCGACCGAGGACGCGATCTTCAGCGATCCCCGCGGCTCCTGGCTCAGCGATGCGACTGCAACGGCTGCGAGTTCGAGATCATGGACAACGCTGCGCACCCGGTCGAAATAGACCCGGCCGCTTTCCGTGAGGCCCAATTGCCGGGTCGTGCGGCTAAGCAGTCTGGCGCCGAGCGCCCGCTCCAGTCGGGCGATATTCTGGCTTGCCGAGGCCGGCGTGATGCCGAGTTTGCGCGCCGCCGCGGCGATACTGCCTTCCTCCACGCTTCGAACGAAACTCTCGATGCCGCGCAACGTATCCATAATGACATCCATCGACTGTGTATTCCCATTCGATGGTTTTGCCTAACTCTGAGCAAGGCTGCAATGGCCTACCTCCGCGCGACGTCATCCGTATAGTGCCGGCCATGCCGCTGGGATGGTCCGTGCGGGCAAGCTATGGAGATCCTCACCATGGAAGATACGATGCCACCGCCGCGGATCGCGCGCAGCCGCAAGCTGCCACCGCGGGCGGTGCCGATTACCTTTGCCTTCTTCATGTCGGCGATCATGGCGTTTCTGATGTGCTGCGTCATCGTCGGCGTAAACACCGGTATCGATGCCGGCTACCCCGGCCGTGTGCTCAGCACCTATGCGCTGGCGATGCCGGTCGCTTTCCTTTGCGTGCTGACAGTCCGCCCCTTCGTGCTAAAACTCGTCGGTGCCGTCTGCCGCATGCCTGGCTGAGCGTGCGGGTCCGTCCCGGATTTCCGGGGCGGCTGTCAAGTCAGAACTGTCGTCGGCTTGCCGCAGCCGATGGTGCCATGCGCGAAGCTCGTCGCATCACAAAAGCGATCGGCGTGACAATTGAACGACACCGCATCGGAGCATGCTGCTGTATAGGATAGGCGTTTCACTTTCTTCAGCAGTTTGGACGAATGCATGTTGAACAATTCTTACGGCAAGCTTGCCTCTCATGTTTATAATTTAGACAAATATATTGGAAAGTCCTTCGGCGACGTCGAGTATTATCTCGAGCGTTTGAACGAGTGTTCCGGCCCGATACTGGAACCGGCTGTCGGCAACGGTCGCGCGCTGATTCCGCTGCTTGAAGCCGGCCTTGACGTCAGAGGCTTCGACGCGTCGCCAGAAATGCTCGGCTATTGCCGGGCGCATTGCAAGGAACGCTCGCTGACACCGGCGCTATCGCAGCAGACTTTCGAGGCCTTTGCCCATGAGGAGCGCTTCGAGGCGATCGTCATTCCCGCCGGATCGCTGCAGCTGATCGCCGACCATGCCACGGCGATTGCGACCGTCAAACGTTTCCTAGACCATCTTCGGCCGGGCGGTCGCCTGATCTTCGACCTGTATCCGCATGATCTTTTCGCCGACACCCAGCCGAGCATCCGCAATTGGCAGACCGAGGCGGGCGACCTGCTGACGCTGACCAGCCAACGGGTCAAGGCCGACCTGATCGCCCAGACGACCGTGTCGCATCTGCGCTACGAACTCTGGTGCGAAGGCAAGCTGGCGTCGAGCGAGCTCGAATTCTTGACGATGCGCTGGTGGGGCGTGGAGGAAATGGCGCTGACCCTGCGTGCTGCCGGCTTCGTCGATCTCGTCGTTTCCGGCAATTACGACTTCGGCAGCGCGCCGAAGCATGGCGACGAGGTTGTCACCTTCGAGTGCCGCCGGCCGCGGTAGCCGACAGCGTTCTCCAGCAAAAGAAAGCCACGCCCCCACATGGAGGGCGTGGCCGCAAATGTTATCGGCAACGGCTTGCGGCGTTGCTCTGGTCAAGCGGCGAACCGTTCACGGTCAGCACCGAGCCGGGAGCCTGCGTGATGGTGCCGGGTGCCCAACCGGTGTCGAGCAGGCAATCCTTCGGTGTGTTGGTGACGCTGACATTGCCCTTTATGTCGGCAGCCGGGCCGGAGAAGTAGAGGCCCGCCGTACCGGCCTTGTCGACCGTCATGTTGTTGAGAACGATGTTGCTCGCGGCGCCGCCGAGGAACTCATAGTCGCTGCCGTAGATATAGGCGCCATAGGTGCCGGCATTGGTGACGGTGACGTCCTGCAGCGAAATGCCCGAGACCGGGTTGAAGAAGATGCCGGCGTTGCGCGTGCCGTCGATCTTCAGGCCCTTGACGTCGACATTGGTGGTCGTCGCATCGAGGTTCGGGCTGGAGATCAACATCAGGCCATTGATGCCGCCGGCGAGGCGCATGTCGTTGATCGCAACGTTCGACGTGCCCTGCAGCACCACCAGATCCATGTCGCGGTCCTGCTTGGAATTGTCGATCGTCACGCGGTCGAGTTGGATGTCCTTGCCGGCGACGAGCAGCACGCCTTCGCGACGAGAGTTGCTGATGGTGACGTTGTCGAGCTTGATATCTGTCGTGCCGGTGATTAGCTCGTATTCGGTGCGGCTGAGTTTCTTGAATTCGCCGCCGGCAAACACGCCATAGGTGACCTTGTCGATCGTCGTGTCGCGTACGGTCACGTTTGTGCTGCCGATCGCGCTGACGGCGGCATAGGGTGCCTTGTTGGGATTGTAGACCGAGAACTCGCAGGCTGTGTTGTTTTCGCAGATGAACAGGTCATGGATGCGGCTGTTCTCAACCACCGCGCCGTCGACGCGCGTGAAGCGAATGCCGTCATGATTGGTGGCGGAGATGTCGACATTGTCGATCGAGACGTTTCCAGCATCGGCTGCGGCGATGCCGGCGAGACCGCCGCGCACGGACAGCGACGCGATGCTGCTGCCGGACGCCATGGTGACGACGTCTTGTGCCGGATTGTATCCGGTGAGGGTCGTTGCCGCTCCGTGGTTGACGAAGGATGCGGTTGCTCCTCTCCTTGCGCCGCGCACCGCAATAGAGCCACCGCCACCGACAAGCGCCTGGCCGGAGCCGAGCGTCAGCGACTGGTTGAGACCGAGATTGCCATCGGCAAGGATGAGCGCATCGGCCCCGGCTGCGCCGATCAGAGCGTTGATCGAGGCCGCGTCGCCGTTCGCCGAGGAGATGTTGACGACCTTGCCGGGGTTGCGGCCGTTGGCAACGAATTGCGCCGCCTCGACATCGCCGGTTGGGCCGGCATGCGTGCGGATTTTGCTCGAGCGCTCGACACGCTGGACCATCGGGTCGAAGGCATCACTTGCCTTCGCCGTCGCCCCGAATGGGATGCGCAGGCGTGCCATGACGGCACCCTTGAGCTTGTCCTCATTGTCGTAGGTGCCGGTAACGCCGAGTGAGACGGTCGATCCCTCGGAAAGCCCGGGCAGGTTGGCGAAGGTCAGCTCCGCGCGCAGCTTGGCGCCGAACATGTCGTCGAGGTTCTTGCCGCCGTACCAGTAGCTGCCGCCGAAGACTTTCAGCTGGACGTCTGATCCTTCGTCGAAGACCGGAAGCCGCCGGCCGATTTCGGCGTCGAGCCCGCGCCGCCCGCGCTCCTTGCCTTCCTGGACGACGAGCACATGGTCGCGAACATAGGCGGCATTGAAGGCGCTCAGCGTCTTGGCGCCGGAAAGCGGCAGATAGAGATTGCTGCGCATTTCGAGGTCGCCGCTGAGCGCCTCGAGACCGAAGGATACCTGGCTGAACGAATTGCCGTACTCGCTCTTCAGATAGTCGTAGTAGCCATAGGCGCCGATGACCCACTGGTCATTGGCGCGGAAGCGGTAACCGGCGCCGATCGAGCCCTGCCGGACCTTATCGTTTTCTATCGTTCCGCGTGTATCGATGAAAATGGCGTTGCCGGAGTCGAGCACGAAAGGCAGGAAGAAGCCGCCACTGACAGCCGAACCGCCGCTGAAGAAACCGCCTTCGATTTCGGCCTGCGGCCTGAACTCCACAGCCAGGGCCGGGGACGAAAGCATCGTGGCGTCTGCAAGCGCAAACGCTAAAATAGTGTTGTATTTCATATTATTAACTCCGCATACACTGGGCGTGGCGACGCCCATGGCGGTGCGGTTAGATTATAAGACTATTTTACTCAAGTTTATTGATAGATTATCCAAAATCTTTCCAGCGGCGTGATGACGCAGGGCGCGCCAGTGCCGCGTGTTTACAATCCTGGCGATAATCTGGGAATTCGTCTCGGCTGCCGAATCCGCTCAGAAAGGCCCCGCCGCTCGGTCGAACTGGTCGTCCAGCAGAAATACGACCGCGTTGCGGAGTGAGCGACGCAGCGCAGTCGTGGCGGCGGTGGAGGAGGGGTCGCGAGGCGGCGTCAGGCTGCAAGCCTGAGGCCGATCCCCCAGGGATCGACGAGATTGTAAGCAGTGCCGTTTCGCTCGACCTGAATGCCCATCTCGTCGAGCTTGCCAACCGCCTTTGCAAGCTCTGCCGGATCCTTGAACTGGATCGTGTAGTCGGAGAGGCCGGTCATATTGTTCTCGCGCTTGGGCGCGCCGCGAGAGTTCCAGATGTTGGCCGCGACATGGTGGTGATATTTGCCCGAGCCGAAGAAGCTTGCGCCCGGGTAGCGCGCCATCAACCCGAGCCCCAGCACGTCCCGAAAGAACGCGTCTGCCTCGGGGATATCGGACACCTGCAGATGGATGTGCCCGATGCCGGTACCGTCGGCAAGCCCGTTCCAGTCGTCTTTCGGCGCCTCGTCATAGAGCGCCTGCAGGTTGAGCGGCAGCGTATCCATGCCGACGGTTCCGTCCGGCTTGAAGTTCCAATCGGTCCGCGGCCGATCACGATAGACCTCGATGCCGTTGCCTTCCGGGTCGGCGAGATAGATCGCTTCGCTGACGAGATGGTCGGACGCGCCCTGCAGGCGGACATTGTTATGGGCGGCATGGGCGAGCCAGCGTCCTAGTTCCTGACGGTTCGGAACGAGGAAAGCGGTATGAAAGAGACCAGGTGCGTTTCGTGGCGCCCTGGCGACATTGCCGGCCGTGGTCAGCGTCAACAGCGGCCGGGCGCCAACGCCCAGCGTCTCGCCGCTGGCGCTCGTCTCAAGCGGCTTAAGACCCATGATGCGCTGATACCACTGCGACACTGTCGCCAGATCCTCCACGACCAGATGCGAATGATCGACATGCGCCGGCATCGCCAATGCGTGATTGGCCGCAATGTCGATAGGCGGTGTGCTCTGGGTGGATATCATCTGTTGTCTCCTTGCGCGGCGAAACCGGTGGCCCTTTCGGGCCTCAGTTTCGTTGAAACTGCCCGGTGAATATGGGCCGAAGTCGGCGTTCACGGAAGACCGTCAGTCATTTGATGTTGTGTTCGATGAGCGTTGACAGTGGCCGTTGTCGCCCTAGCTCAATTACACAGGGCAATGCGATCGCGGCGCTTTCGATTTGATTTCAATCAATGCCGGAAGAACCGTCTGGGCTCAGTCTCGAATGCGTGGGATTTGCCCCCGCATTTCGGTGCCGGCGATCCGGGTAGGCAACGCAAAGGAGTGCAGCATGTACAAGAAGATCATCGTCCCTATTGCCATGGATCAGCTGGAGCATGGCGAGTCCGTGCTCGGCATTGCAGAAAAGCTGATCGATGAAGGGGGCGAGATTGTTCTGCTCAATGTCGTCGAGGATCTGAACGCCTATGCCCAGGGCTACATGATCGTCGATTTCCCGCTTGAGATGGTCGAGGAATCGCGCAAGCATGCGACGAAGACGCTGGAAGCGATGAAGGCCAAGCACGGAATCAATGGACGCATCGAGATCCGCACCGGCGGCGCGGCCGGCACGATCAATGCGCTCGCCCACGAAGAAAACGCCGACCTCGTCATCATTGCCTCGCACCGGCCGGGTCTCATTGACTATTTCATCGGATCGACCGCCAGCCGGGTCGTCAGCCATTGCCCCTGCGCCGTTCTCGTCGACCGGTGAGCCGCCAACAATCAAGAACAGGAGCGGGGCGCGCCCGAAGCGCCACGACTTCAAGGAGTCTTCCCATGGACAAGCTTGCGCTTGACGACTTTCGTGAACGGCTGAGCAGCCGCAAACGCGAACTCTACGGCCGACTGGTGAAGATCGAGCACGATCTCGATGAGCCGATGAATGCCGACGTGCCGGATCGGGTAACCGAACGGGAGAACGACGAGGTGCTGGAGGGCATTGGCCTTGCCGGTCAGGAGGAGATCCGTGGGATCGACGCGGCGCTCGACCGTATTGCGGCCGGCACCTTCGGAACCTGCGTGCGTTGCGGCCTACCGATTTCCGCAGAACGGCTCAATGCCGTGCCCCATGCGCCGCTCTGCCAGGAATGCGCCGCCGAGGTCGCCGCCGGCGCGAAGTGACGATGTTTTTCGGCGACTGTTACTTGCCCTAGAGGCTGCTTGCGATAGGCAGCCTCGCTGCTACGTCTTACAGCGCCGCGCGTCTTACTAGACGCGCAAAGGTCGCTGTAACACTTTGAATTGCTGCATGTTTTTATCCTTAAATCGAATAGGATTTAACGAAACATGCAGTAGGTGATCCGGACTTACCTGACGCTCGTCAGGTCGAGCTTCAATCTCGGCAAGAACCGTCCTGGTATAACAGAGGCGACCACTCCGTCATCGACCGCCCCCAGCCGGCGATAGAAATCGGCTGCGCCCGGGTCGGCATCGACAGTCATGACCTTCGCACCCTTGCGCAGCGCCGTTTCCACGCTCCATTCGAACAGGCGTCGGCCGATCCCGCCACCCAGCGCGGCCGGATCGACGAACAGCTTGTCGAGATCGGCGATCTCTCCGTGATACAGGACCTGCGCCATGCCGACGATATCGTCATCCTGAACGGCAATCTGGATATCCGACTGCATCCAGTCGTCCGCCGTCACCGTCAAGGCCGGGCGGCAGGCGGCCATGAAGGCCTCGTCATAGCCCCAGACGGCCTTTGATCTTAGGCAAAGCGCCGTCAGGATTGCTGCCTGTCCCGGCTCCGGCGTGCGCAGCAAAACTCTCCTTTGGACGTTGTTCTCCCGCCTCTGCGGACAATTTGGTCGCAACCCGTGCTGCAGACAAGGGACGTCCGTCTTCGCAATCACGTCATGTCTCTGTTGTAATGCGTTGCAAAAGTTGATGCTTTCGCCATCGTCGAGCACTTTGCCACGGCGCCAGGCTGTGGCAGGATAAGGCAAATAAGCAAGACGACCGCCGCCTGAGCGCGAAAGAAGGTCGGAAGCGGGGTAAAGTGGAATTCGCCGGCGTCAAGTGGAACTACGATCGATCGGAACTGATTGCCGATGGCATCGTGCACGGCGTCGGCCTTGCAGCGGCCCTCGTCGGCGTAACAGCACTTATCTTTTACGCGATGCTCTGGAGCACGACCGGCCAGCTTGCTGCCGCCGCGATCTATGGCGCGGGACTGCTGGCAACCTTGTCGATTTCGTTCCTCTACAACCTCTACCCGGTTTCGCGGACCAAATGGTTTCTGCGCCGTTTCGACCACTCGTCCATTTTCGTGCTGATCGCCGCCACCTACACGCCCTTCCTCCAGCGCGGCTGGGAGGATCCGTTCCTGTTTGCGATGTTGATTGGCATCTGGGCGATCGCCACCCTCGGCGTGGTGATCAAGTGCCTCTTCCCCGGCCGCTTCGACCGGCTTGCGATCCTGCTCTATCTCGCCATGGGCTGGAGCGGCGTGCTTGCGGTGGGGCCGTTATTGTCGGCACTCTCGGCGACAACGTTCGTGCTGATCCTGATCGGCGGCATCATCTATTCCGCCGGCGTGATTTTCCATGTCTGGGAAAAGCTGCGGTTCCAGAACGCCATCTGGCATTCCTTCGTCGTCACCGGCGCCGCAGTGCATTATTCGGCCGTCGTCAGCTGTCTGAGCGGCACGGCGATTTCCTGATCAAAAAATCCGGGCGCTCAGTTCGGGGCGGCTACGGGGGCTGCCGCCACTGGCGTCTGCTGGCAGCCTTCCGAGGGCCTCAGAGCCTCCGCCATCCGCGAGATGACGCCATCGAAGCTGGTCAACCGGCTCTTGCGGTACTGCAGACGGAAATAGGCGGCGCTGCCGTCGCAGAGTGCGATGGCGCGTGTGTAAAACACTTCCTCGCCGCGTACGCCCGAGAAACTGGCCCAGGCTGAGGTCACGCGTGAATAGGAAATCCGCCATTGGTCTTCCCGCTCGGTCGCCATGCGGTCGTTGACGTCGATCTCGAAATCGCCATCGACAAGTTCACTGCCAAAAACGGAGAGCGTGGCGCCGTTATCGTTGGCATGAAAGCTGACACCGTCGCCATTGTCGGCTTCACCTTGCACTTCGAAGCCCGGCGGAATGTCGAGAATATAGCCGAAGCGGGGATTGGCGTAGGCGTGCCAGTCATTGTCTGCCGCGGCCGGGCAAGCAGCCGAGAACAGAAGAACGAATGCAGCCAGAATGCGACGCATGCGGACCTCCTTCCGGCTTGCTTCGACGGTTTCACTATCAATAGCACATCCGTGCACGAACAGCTGTTTCTATTGGAACAGCGCTGAGCTTGCGAATGCTTCCGTCTGTTTGCGTCAATCCTCGGTAAACGTCATCGCGTGACCATTGAGACAGTAGCGCAGACCGGTCGGCGGCGGGCCGTCGGGAAAGACGTGTCCGAGATGGGCATCGCAGTCGGCGCAGCGGATTTCTGTGCGCACCATGAAGTGCGAACGGTCCTCGATCTCGCGGATCGCCTCGTCGTCGATCGCCGCGAAATAGCTCGGCCAGCCGCAACCGGAATCGAACTTGGTATCGGAGCGGAACAGCGCCCGGCCGCAGCAGACGCATTCATAGGTGCCCGCCTTCTTGTTGGCGAGGAACGGGCCGGTGAAAGGGCGCTCGGTGCCGTGCTCGCGGGTGATGCGGTACTGTTCGGGCGACAACTGCGCGCGCCACTCCGCTTCGCTCTTGATCACTTTCGCCGCCCTTGCGTCTCTCATCGAAGATCTCCCTGTGATTTTCGCGACTATATAGGATCGGCGGTGACGCGCCGCAAATCACGCTCGCGTGCCGATATGGGTGCGCATCGGCGCCAACGAGGCTGCAGCCTATCTCGACAGCCTCGTCGTGTGACCGCGACCGTCAGTTTGGCCGATCAGCGTGCCTTCGCGCCGCAATCGCAACGGATTGATCGTGGACTGGCCGGGCGCCGTTTTCAATCGCCGCCGACGGCCGGCGGCACCTCGGGAATATCTCGTCGGATCACGGTTGGGCCGGCACCGTGAACACGTTTGCTGTCGTTGTAGAATGCGATGAACTCGGGCGCTGGTAGGGCCTTGGAATAGAGCCAGCCCTGGCCGTATTGCACGCCGCGCGCGAGCAGATAGTCCGCCTGCTCCTGTCGTTCGATGCCTTCGGCGACGATGTAGAGGTTCAGCGATTTGGCGATGTCGATGATGTGCGGAGTAACGGCGCTGGTCGCCGAGACGAGACCCACCGTATCGATAAACGACTTGTCGATCTTCAATGCGTCGAGCGGCAGGTCCTGGATATATTGCAGGCTGGAATAGCCGGTGCCGAAATCGTCGATCGCTACCGAATGGCCGAGCCGACGGGCTTCCTCGATCGTTGCGCGGGCGGATTTCACGTCCATGAAACCGCGTTCGGTCGCCTCGAGCCAGATCTGCTCGGTGAGGACGCCGGAGTTTGCAAGCGCCGCCTGGATAACCGGCAGGACGCGCCCGGACTTGATGTCGTCGGCCGACAGATTGATGGCGATGTGTAGCGAGCGGTCGGCGACAAGGACCGGCCCGAGATCCTTGATAACCCCGCCGATGACCTGATCGGTAATGGCCTGGATCAGGCCGCTTTCCTCTGCGAGCGGGATAAAGGTATCGGGCCTGACCAGCGAACCGTCGGGTCTGCGCCAACGGACCAGCGCTTCCGCGCCGACGCAGATGCCGGTCTTCATCTCGATGAGCGGCTGGTAGTGCACGATGAATTCGCGGCGTTGCACGGCGATCGAGAGTTCGCCGAGCGGCGACAGACGCCGCCGCGACAGCCAGAAGACGAGGCCGACCATTAGCGCAGCGACGATCGCGCCGAGCGGCAGGAGCAGTAGCCGTTCGCGGCCGAGATCTTTCAGCAGCAACGCCCGTGACGATGTTGCAATGGCAATCCAGCCGGAGCCGGTCGCGGTGGCAAACAGATTGTCCGCATCGGTGCCGGTCTGCGTATGCTCGATCAGCCGCTTGATCAACGATGCATCCGGGTTGTTCAATTCGCTGACGAGGGTGCCGGTATCGCTGGCGATCGCAAGGCGCGTATCCGGGGTGGCGAGCACGTCGACGAGCCGAGCCGGATCGGTCAGCACGCTGTAGGATCGGTACCGGAATCCCAGCATCGCCCGACCGTTGCTGATCGTCGGATGAACCCGGGCCGACACGCCGATGCCGCTGGCTGTGGTGAAGTCGACTTGCCCGCGGCCGACGCTCGTTTCCGGCTTGCCCCAGGAGGAGCATTTGAGCGCATCGCCCTCGAAGTAACCGATATCCTCGACGGAGCGCGTGTTGACAACCAGAGCGCGCATCGCCGCGATATGTTGCTGGGAGCAGGGCGTGAAGCTGAATTGGTCGGCAGACTTGAGCGCGGATGTTGCTTCGCCGAACGCCGTATTGGTACGCATGATCGCATATTCGGCAAGGCGGCTGAGGCGGGTCTCCTCTCTGCTGGTGGCGACTGACCAGGAGAGATAGAACGCGGCGACGATCGGAAGGATGGCGCCCAGCGCCGCAAGTACACTGGTCACCGCCACAATGTGAGACCGTTCCAAGCCAGACCTCGCAGGTTCAAGAGAAACGCCGTGCAATTCGGTGCATCAGTCAATCAGCGATAACGAACGATCTACAGCGCCGCGCGTCTTGTTAGACGCGCAAAGGTCGCTGTAGCACTTTGAATTACAGCATGCCACGCCCGGCGGGAAGCATGAAATGGCGCTGAAGCCCCTGAAAATTCAAATGCTTGCCTATCTTCAAC
Organism: Ensifer sp. 1H6; assembly: GCF_001976035.1. NCBI lineage: Bacteria > Pseudomonadati > Pseudomonadota > Alphaproteobacteria > Hyphomicrobiales > Rhizobiaceae > Ensifer > Ensifer sp. 1H6. The sequence continues at coordinate 170,302 of NZ_MOAI01000010.1, forward strand.
TTATCGAGGAAAGGGCGTTGGCCTTCGGTCGAAGTCGGCATCTGTGCCGCTGCGTATCTTATATCGGAGATACCATCCAATCGCGACGAATTACCAGATACAGCGCGTTTCATGCCATCGATACCACTGGATGTTGCTAACAACACTTTAATCGCATGCGCAGGCCGATCGGCGGCGATGACCGGTGTTGTGCGGACGTGTATGCCAAGGCGATGTCGCATCGGATGATTTTGCCTTGTCGGTCAAACGTGACCACCAATCTCACGAGAAAACTGGAGATTTTCCGGGCATTTGCCGGACTTAACAGCGCATAACGTCGATTTTACCCGATTTACCCTTGAGGCGCCTTTACCCTTCTTTTATGTCGGGTGTTCGTTCGTTCGTCGATCAATCAATCAAAGCGCAAAGGAGCTGGCCCGGACGATGGATGTTGCGGCCCTGACATTGCTGGCTCTTGCTCTCCCTTTCGTCGCGGCACTCGTCGCGCCGCTCCTGACCCGACTCCTTGGGCATAACGCGGCCTGGATCCTGGCGCTTTTTCCTGCCGCGATCGTCCTGCACTTCATGGGCTTTTGGCCGGAAGTCTCTCGTGGCGAAGTCGTCACCGGCGGCTATGAGTGGATTCCGTCGTTCAATGTCAGTTTCTCCTGGCTGATCGATGGCCTGTCCCTGACCTTCGTGCTTTTGATTGCCGGTATCGGCGCGTTGATCGTGCTCTATTCCGGGGGCTACCTGAAGGGCCACCCCCAGCAGGGGCGGTTCTTCTCGTTCATCCTGATGTTCATGGGATCGATGCTCGGGCTCGTCGTGTCCGACAGTTTCCTGATGCTCTTCGTTTTCTGGGAGCTGACCTCGATCACCTCGTTCCTGCTGATCGGCTTCGACCATTCGCGCGAAGCGCCCGGCGCGCCGCCCTGCAGGCGTTGGTGGTCACCGGGGGAGGCGGGCTGTTTCTGCTCGCGGGCCTGTTGATCATCTGGAATGTCACCGGTGTCACCCAGCTTTCGTTGTTGACGTCTTTCGGTCCGGAGATGCGCGAGAGCCCGTTCTATCTCGCCGCGTTGCTGTTGGTGCTCGGTGGCGCCTTTACCAAGTCTGCCCAGTTTCCGTTCCATTTCTGGCTGCCCAACGCGATGGAAGCGCCGACACCCGTTTCGGCCTATCTGCATTCCGCAACGATGGTTAAGGCCGGTGTCTATCTGTTGATGCGCCTCAACCCGGTGCTCGGCGGAACGCCGGAATGGCAGATGCTGTTGCCGCTCTTCGGCGGCACCACGCTCATCATCGGCGCGGTTCTCGCTTGTCGCCAGACTGACCTGAAGCTGATGCTCGCCTACACCACCATGGCATCTCTCGGCCTGCTCGTGATGCTGACCGGTCTCGGTTTTCCGCATGCCATCGAGGCGGCGGCGCTCTATCTGGTGGCGCATTCGCTGTTCAAGGGCGCGCTGTTCATGGTCGCCGGCATTATCGACCACGAAACCGGCACGCGCGATGTCACAAAGCTCGGCGGACTGCGCTCCGCCATGCTGCTGACGTTCGTGATCGCACTTGCCGCAGCACTTTCCATGGGCGGCCTGCCGCCGTTTTTCGGTTTCCTCGCCAAGGAGGAGATCTACTACGCGCTGCCTAGTTTTGACCGGCGCGCGATGGTTTTCGCTTCACTTGCCATCCTCGGCAATGCGCTGATGTTTGCCGTCGCTTTCGCCGTCGCGCTCAAGCCCTTCATCGGCGCAAAGATCGAAACGCCGAAGTCGCCGCATGAGGCGCCGCTGCTTCTCTGGCTCGGGCCTGCACTCCTGGCTGCCAAGGGACTGTCGGCTGCCCTGTTGTCCAACCTCACCCACGAGCTTGTGTCGACACCGATGGCGACGGCGATTGCCGGCGAGCCCAGGCAGATCACGATCTCGGCGATCCCCGATATCGGCATGCCGCTGGTGTTGTCCTTTGCCACCATCGCTCTGGGCATTGTCTGCTATCTCAACCTCGCCCGCTTGCGTGCCTTCATCGCGACCATCCTGAGTGACATCGGCTGGGGGCCGGATCGCGGTTTCGATCAGTTCATGCGAAACCTCGTGCGCTTTTCCGTCGCGCTGACCCGCCGGCTGCAGTCAGGTCGCCTTGAAGTCTATATGACGGCGACCTTCGTGCTGGTGGCCGCCGTGCTCCTGGGCGCGCCGATCTACTATGGCGAATTGCCGCGCGCACCGTTCTTTGCGGGCGACGTGCCGCTGCATGAGCTCGCGATCATGGCGATCGCCGTCATCGGGCTCTTCGCTGTCGTTCTCGCCGCCGACCGGCTGACCGCAATCGTCTCGCTCGGCATTCAGGGCTTTGCAGTCGCCGTCATCTTCCTGCTTTACGGTGCGCCGGATCTCGCCTTTACCCAGTTCATGATCGAGACCCTTTCGGTCGTGGTGCTTGCGCTGGTGATGACGCGGTTGAGGCTCTCGCCCTCCGATCATCGGCCGCTCGGCCAGAGACTTCCTGATTTCACCATCGCGCTCGCCTGCGGCATCGGTTTCGGGCTTATGCTGCTGAAGGTGACCGGCGTGCCCTTCGACGCCTCGTTGACCGATTTCTTCAATCTCTATTCGAAGACGGTTGCGCATGGCGCCAATGTCGTCAACGTCATCATCGTCGATTTCCGCGGCACTGATACGCTCGGCGAGATTGCCGTCGTCATGGTGACGGGTCTCGCCATCCTGTCTCTCGTTCGCCTCAGGGCCGGCTCGCTGCGGCGCATCGCCGATAATGACCCGGACGCGGAGGACGGCGCATGAGATCGGTGATCTTCCGTGCCGTTGCGCCGTTTCTGACCAGCCTGATGGTGCTGTTTTCGATCTTCGTCCTGTTGCGCGGCCACAACGAGCCGGGTGGCGGCTTCATCGGCGGGCTGATCGCCGTGTCGGCGCTGGCGATCTACGGTATCGCCTGCGGCGTGGAGACGGTACGTCGCGCCATTTATTTCCATCCGATGGCGATTGCCGGCGCCGGCCTCTTCGCTGCCACCATCGCCGGCCTGATCTCGATGGCTGCGCGCGTGCGTTCATGACCGGGCTTTGGATCTATCCTTCCTTGCTTGGCGTGGAGGTGCCGCTGTCGACGGTGATGCTGTTCGATGGTGGCGTCTATCTCGTCGTCGTCGGCGCCATCAGCTCGATCGCCCTGTCGCTCGAAGAGCGGGGAGGTGAATGATGGAGGCATGGTTCGCGCTGCTCGTCGGCATCTTCTTTACCGTTGCCATCTACCTGTTGCTGTCGAAATACATCATTCGCGTTCTTTTGGGCGTGGCGGTCCTCGGCAATGCCGTCAACCTTTTGATCTTCACCGGTGGCCGGTTGACGCGCGGCGTGCCGCCCGTCATTCCGGAGGGCGCCGATACGCTCGCAGGGCCGGCGGCGAATGCGCTGCCGCAGGCTCTCATCCTGACGGCGATCGTCATCTCCTTCTCTTTCTTTGCTTTCCTGCTGGTCCTGGCCTGGCGCGCCTACGAGGATCTTTCGACCGACAACACCGACGAGATGCGCGTCGCCGAGCCGGAAGAAGAGCCGGCTCCGCCGCTTGGATACTGACCGACCCATGGCCGTTTCGACTTCACCTCCCGCCGATCTCTCCGCTGCCCTCGTTCTCGAGCCGGTTGCGGCTGCCGACTGGCTGGTGATCCTTCCGGTTGCCTGGTGCCTGGCGATCGGCGCGCTGCTGGTCATGCTGCGCCGTCCGATCGGCCTGCACCCGTTCGTCGCGGTGGCCGGGCTTGCCGGTCTGGTGGTGATCGACGGGCTGCTGCTTCAACACGTGATCGCCAGCGGCCCGGTGACGATGGTCATGGGGCGCTGGCTGCCGCCTTTCGGGATAGCCTTTACCGTCGATCTGACCGGCGCGCTCTTTGCGCTTGCGGCCTCCATCGTCGCGCTTGCCGGCGGCATCTACTCGCTTGCCGATATCAACGACAGCGGCCGGCGATACGGCTTCTATCCCTTCCTGATGCTGTTGATGGCGGGCGTCTCCGGTGCATTTCTGACCGGCGACGTCTTCAATCTCTATGTCTGGTTCGAGGTGCTGCTGATCTCGTCCTTCGGCCTGATCGTGCTCGGCTCCGAGCGCGAGCAGATCGACGGCGCGGTGAAATACGGTTTCCTCAACCTCGTCGCGACGACGCTTTTCCTGATCACCACCGGTTATCTCTACGCAAGCTTCGGCACGCTCAACATGGCCGATATTGCCCGCAAGGCGGAGGGCCTGCGCGGCACCGCGCCGCTGATGACGCTGACGGCCTTGTTCCTTTTGGCCTTCGGCATGAAGGCTGCGGCATTCCCCGTCAATTTCTGGCTCCCGGCGTCCTATCATACGCCGCGTGTCGTCGTGTCCGCGCTCTTTGCTGGTCTGCTGACCAAGGTCGGGATCTACGCTCTGATCCGTGTGACGGTGATGCTGTTGCCGTTGGAACGGGAAGAACTCAGTTTCGTCATCGCGGCGGTCGGCGCCCTGACGATGCTGGTCGGTGTGTTCGGGGCGCTGGCGCAGTCGGATTTCCGTCGCATGCTCGGTTATCTCGTGATCTCCGGCATCGGCTCGATCCTCGCCGGCATCGCCGTTGGCGGGCCGGGTGGCATCGGCGGCGCGATCTTCTATGCGCTGCATTCGATGCTTGTGATGACGGCGCTTTACTTTGCTTCCGGCGTGGCAGCGAAACTCGGCGGCAGCTTCTCGTTGTCCTCGCTTGCCGGTCTTTACCGCCGCCATGTCGGTTTCGCTGCGATCAGCCTGATGCTTGCCTTTGCCGTGTCCGGCCTGCCGCCGTTCTCGGGCTTCTGGCCGAAGGTCATGCTGGTCAAGGCCGCACTCGACATTGGCGCCTGGTGGCTTGCCGCAGTGCTGCTCGTCACCGGTTTCCTCACGACGATCGCCACCGGTCGTTTCTTCCTGCTTGCCTATTGGCGGGACACGGCAGACGGGCAGGCGGCAACGGCCGAGACGCAGATCCCGGCCGCCATTCTTCTGCCGCTTGCGGCGCTGACGATGCTGACGCTCGCGATCGGCCTTTATCCCGAGCCGCTGCTTGCAACGATCCAGAATGCTGCCGTCGGGCTTTCGGAACCGTCGAGCTATCTGAACTCGGTCTTCCCGGGAGCCGCCCGATGATCAAGTTCCTTTGGATCAATCTGATCTTCACTGCGATCTGGGCTGCAATCAGCGGCAGTCTCAGCGTGCCGAACCTGTTGCTCGGCTTTGCAGTCGGCGCGCTATCCCTGTGGCTGATCCGGCGCGAATTGCAGCCTGTTGCCTATCCGGTTCGACCGCTGAAGATCCTGCTGCTGACCGCATTGTTCTTCAAAGAGCTGGCAGTCTCGGCGACCAAGGTCGCTCTCTTGGTCATTCAGCCGAAAATGCGGCTGAAGCCGGGCATCTTCTCCTACCCGCTGACGATCAAGAGCGACTTCGAGATTGCGTTGCTTGCCAACCTGATCACGCTGACGCCCGGCACGCTTTCGGTCGACGTCTCCGAGGATCGCAAGACCCTCTATGTGCACGCGCTTGATTGTGCGGACCCCGGTGGCCTCAGGCGCGATCTTGCCAACGGCTTCGAGCGTCGGATCAAGGAGGCCTTCGAATGACGATGCCGGAGCAGATACTCAGCGGCGCCACCGTCTTCGCGCTCGCGCTCTTGTCACTGGCGCTGCTGGTGACCGTGTGGCGCATCATCCGCGGCCCAACACTGCCCGATCGGGTCCTGGGCCTCGATATGCTCGTGGCGATCGCCATAGGCCTGATTGCGGTCGTTGCCATCCGCACCGGCTTCAATCTCTATATCGATATCGCCATCGCCCTTGGACTGGTCGGCTTTCTCGCAACCGTCGCCTTTGCCCGCTTTGTTCTGGCGCGCGGTCTCTCGCCGGAGAAGGCGAGCCCGGAGCAGGCTGCGGCCGGTGCCGGAAAGCGAGGTCGGACGCCGCAGGCGAAAGTTGCCCGACGCAAACGCAAAGGGGGACGCTGATAGAACCGATGTTTGAGGCCATCATTACGCTTTCTGTTGCTGTCCTGCTTGTCGGCGGCGCCACCTTTTCCCTGCTGGCGGCAATCGGCATCGTGCGCTTTCCCGACCTCTACACCCGCATGCATGCGGCCTCCAAGGCGGGCACCGTCGGTTCGGGCCTGCTGCTTCTGGCCGCGGGACTGCACTCGCTCGACGTGGCAATATTGTTTCGGGCGCTGGCGGGCTTCTTCTTCTTCGTACTGACCGCTCCGATTTCTGCCCATCTCTTGGCAAAGGCTGCTCATCAGGCGGGTTACAGGCTGGCGAAACAGTCGGTCATAGATCAGCTTCCGCAAAAGGAAGAGCCGCGCCGGCATTGAACGGCAACGTTTCTGATTTTGTATTTCAGAACATTCCGATAGAGCGCCGCCGCGTCAGCAATTTCGAAATAAAGTTGCTAGCGGCGGGCAAATTTATGTTTGGAATTTTCGCTGATCAATGTTAATCGAGTAAATGTAAAGTGTCGTTGTGAAAAATACTTAGAGCTGAAATTCCAGCTTGAGTTGTGAATATTGGCTGTTGCTTTGAGAGGTTGGTTGTTCCAGCGACTCGGCAATAGGTTTCGTGATCAAAATTCCAACTCTTGATATTGCGGCAAGAATTTGTCCTTGCTGTACGATTGATGGTCTATCCCAAGGCAGCGAAGGCTTCCCGACGGCATTTGCACGTATTCCTCTCCCTGAAACATGTTTCGGGCTTGTGCTGTATTCCGATAGGAGAAAGAAATGACTGAAACAACGCTTGGCGCGAGCCATGAACTTCTGGTTGAGCTGACGGCTGAGATCGTGTCCGCTTACGTCAGCAACCATGTCGTTCCGGCTGCCGAGCTCTCCACGCTGATCGCCGACGTCCATTTGGCTCTCAACAACACGGCGGCACCTACGCCGGTCGTGGTCCCCGTTGAAAAACCGAAGCCGGCCGTATCGGTCCGCAAATCCGTGCAGGACGATCAGATCACCTGCCTGGAATGCGGCGGTACCTTCAAGTCGCTGAAGCGCCACCTGATGACGCATCACAGCCTGTCGCCGGAAGAATATCGCGAGAAGTGGGATCTGCCGACCGACTACCCGATGGTTGCTCCTGCCTATGCCGAAGCACGTTCGCGGCTCGCCAAGGAAATGGGTCTCGGCCAGCGTCGCAAGCGTCGCGGCAAGTAAGCTGACCTGCCGCCCATCGCCACGACCGCGCCCTGCGCCGGTCTGGTTCGAGGGGCGGAGCGTAACTGAACACACAAAGGCCGGGCTGTCGCCCGGCCTTTGTGTTTTTCAGCTTGGGAAAATGTGCCTATTCGCGACGCTACAGCGCCGCGCGTCTTATTAGACGCGCAAAGGTCGCTGTGGCACTTTGAATTGCTGCATGTTCTTATCCTTGAATCGGATACGATTTAAGGAAACATGCAGTAGGCTGTAGCTGCAACTGGACGCAAAAGGGGCGGGAAAGTGTGCAAAAAATTTCCTTATTCCCCTCCCGAGAAATGGATATATGAATTAATTCCTATTGAAGGGGTTTTCATATGTCCTTTATCGAAGCCGACGGCCGAAACGAATTTTCATCCGGGACGGTCCATCATCTCAAGACGGCCGCGTTGACGGCAGGGCAGGTTGCTGCAGTGAAGCGCGGGCAGGGCGGCGCGCGTGAGATGTCGACGCGGTTGACCTGCCGCCTCGTGCAAAATCTGACGGCCGAAGCGGTGCATCTTGCCGCAGACCGGATACCGCTTCTTCGTGATAGGAGACGCGCCAAATGCCATGTGCGCCAGATCGCCATGTATGTCTGCCATGTCGTCCTGCAAATATCGCAAGGCGATATCGCCAACGCTTTCGAGCGAGACCGGACGACCGTCCGGCATGCCTGCTCCGTCATCGAGGATCGACGGGATGCTGCCGATTTCGATGCGTTCATAGAGACGATCGAGCGCCTGGTGTCATCTGCGTTCACCGCACAAGCGGAGCGGGGTGAATAGCTGTTCGCCAGGCATTCGGCCGGTAGCGATTGGCCGGCACGGATCCTCAGGCATTGTCAGCGTCAAAATGGCTGCGTCGCGCAACGCTTGTGGTGCCGGGCGACGCTCACATTCGCGCAAGTTCGGCGATTGTGTGAATGCATGGGGACGGCCGCGATCTCAGGCGGCGAGGCGGGTCTCGGCTTCGTTCTTGATCCGCCGGATCATCGAGCGCAGGCCGTTCGCCCGTTGCGTCGACAGATGTTCGATCAGGCCGATCTTGCTGAAAGTAACGATGGCATCCAGCCTGGAAATCTCGGAGGCACGCTTGCCGGAATAGATCGTAAGCACAATGGCGACCAGTCCGCGCACGATGTGGGCGTCGGACTCGCCTTCGAAGAGCAATACCGGATCTTCCGGGTCGCCGGTCGCCTGGGTGGCGAGCCAGACCTGGCTGGCGCAGCCTTGCACCTTGTTCTCACTGGTGCGCTTGGCGTCCGGCATCTCGGGCAGGGCCTTGCCGAGTTCGATCACATAGCGGTAGCGATCCTCCCATTCGTCCAGGAAGGCGAAGTCGTCGATGATCTGGTCAAGCGTGGTCATGGTCCGGTCCGTTTGTCGACACCGTCAGGCGGCGCGCTTGTCCGCCCGAGGTCAGTGCCTCTGCTCCGATCCCCAGCAGTCCTTACGGTGCCGGGATCGTTGTGACCCTCATATAGGTGATGGTAGCACAGATGAGAACCGCGAATTGCCAACTCGGACGCATCAGAGTTCGATTCGGGCGAGGATCTACAGCGCCGCGCGTCTTATTAGACGCGCAAAGGTCGCTGTAGCACTTTGAATTGCTGCCTGTTGTTATCCTCAAATCGAATGGGATTTAAGGAAACATGCAGTAGCGCTAGATCGAAACGCTTGTAGGAATTGCGATGGCACCGGCAGCCGCGCCGACTGTTGAATCCAGAGATGCAATCGAGGTGGTGAGGGAGGCGCTTGCTTTCCTGGCGTCGTCCGCGTCGCTGCCAGCGCCCTCAGCGCGCAGATCCTGCTCCGCTTTCCTCAGCAATTGCTTGAGCTGTTCGGCAAGTGCCTTGAACTCTGCAACCGTCCTCGCATCGGAGTTTTCCTCCGAACTCCCGGAGCTGAATTCGCGGTAGGCGCGTTCGGCAAGGGACGATGGCTCTGTCTTGTCGGCGCTGTTGCCTTCTTCGCCGCCGGCATTCGCCATCTCGTCGGCATTCACTTCCATCGCCGCCGATGCAACCGTTGTTGCTGCGGATGCGGCACCGGCCGCCGTGTCGCCACCGGCCAGGCCGGACGAGCCGCCACCGGCGAATTGCTGTGCGGCCGCGCCAAGCTGCTGGGCCAACTGTTTTGCAAGCCTTGCAAGCGTCTCCGGGTCCGAGGCCCAGAACCGCAGCATCTGCATCTGCTCCTTCAACTCGTCCAATTTCTTCTTGGCAATGGCCTTGCGGTTGGCGGCGGTCTCATCGTCCGTACGCAAAAGATTGAGAAGGGAAGATCTGCTCTTTTGCTCCAGCGGCGCCACGTCGGTGCCCGCTTGCGATCCGGCCGCGGGGACACGCGTTGCGCTCGCATTTGAAAAGAACCCGTATATCTGCATCGGGGCAGTCTCCGCTGAATGTGCGGGGACCTAAACAGCCATGTCTTGTGCGGACCTGTTGCTGGACCGCCCCTCGGTTGCAAACCGAAAAAAGAAAACGCCGCGAGGGGATGGGATCCTCGCGGCGGCCGCAAGAAGGCGGCAAGTCAGGCAGTGTCAAAGGATGGCTCGGCGGCGGTCGCGCGGACCTGCTGCCACGGCAAGAAATGTTTACTTGGCGAGGGACGCCTTCGGGTCGAGGCGCTTTTCCGGAACCGGCGTACGCTTGAACACCGGAGCCGTCTCCGCAGCGGTCTGTTCGACCGGCGCCACCAGCGTGGCGGCAGCCTCGGTCGCCTGACCGACAGTGCCGGTCGTTACCTTGGCATCGGGCTTGATCGCATCGGTTTCGGCAAACTGGGTGTCAAGGAATTCATAGGCGATGCGGGCGCCTTCCCGGGCCCGATGGCCAAGTGCGACGAAGGTTTCAGCACCCTTCTCGCAGACCTCCGGCTTCTGGATGCAGATGGCGCTGATATACTGGAATGCCTCATTGGCGGCCGAGAAGGTATCGCCGAGCTCGACCTTCGGTCCGTGCTCCAGCTTCTGCGCGCTCGACGGATCGAGGAACGGCAGCAGCACCAGCACCATCGAAAACCAGAATGTCGCCTTGATGAGAAACCACATGTTCTGCCCATCCTATATTCGGCTGCCGCGCCCGCCGGTCTTCTAGCCGGTTTTACTGCTTTCGGCATCCTGGAGCGCCGCAGTATCCCCTGATACCCGTTCACGCCCGCCGTCGTTTGCATGAGGACCGCCGTCTTTCGTCGCCCGGCCCTTTGTTGAGACTGACATTAGGCAGGGAATCACAAGACCGCTTTTCAAAAACCCGCAGCATTTGTTTCGAATTTTAATGAAATTCCCGATTTTGAGGATTTGCCGGGCATTTGTGTCGCATTTTAGCTTTCGCCGTTAAGGTTCATGGCGGCGGGCCGCCGGCAAAGGCCGAAAGCGTGGGCAACGGCACCGGGGCGCCCTGCCCAAATCCTTAACGTGAGGCGGAAAATGCACGGAAATCCGTTGCTTACGCCCCGTTAACCACAAGAAATGAAGGTCGCCCGAATTGCCTCAAAACGGGATTTTTCAGGCATTTGGCGCCGTTCCGGGACAGTCCCGTTTATTCTTTCATTAAGCCGGGGATGCGAGATTCCGACATGTCACGAGGCAGTTCGAATGGCGGCCCGCATGAAGCGGAAATCGGTCACGCTCAGTCTCGCAAGAACAACAAATGTGGCAGGGTAAGGCGTGAGCGTATTGCGTGACATGGCTGGCAGATGGACGTCCCGCGTGGACGAGGCCGCTGCCCTGTGGTTGCCCCGCCGCGAGGCTGGCTCCGCCATTGGCCGTCGGGACCTCAAGCGTCTGCGTACGGTCGCTGCCGTCTCCCTGACAGCACTTCCGGCAGTACCGCTGGCGCTTGCGCTCGCCATGCCCGTTTCCTCCGCATTGCCGCTTGGGACCGCTCTTTGGGCGTCCGCCTCGCTGCTGGCCGCTGCTACCGCCATTGCTCGTGGACGCGGCAACCAGGCCTCGGAAACGCTCGAGCCGGCTGTACCAGATCTTCCGGATCTTTCGGCCGCCTACGACCTTTTTGCCGGTCTTGTCACCGTGCACGATCTGCGCGGCAATGTTCTCTCCATTCACGGCCGTGACTCGGCCGAGCATCTGACCCTGATGCGCGACCCGGGCGGCCGCGGCTTCATCGAGCAGATCCACGTCTCCGATCGCATCACCTTCCTGAGCGCGATCGATATTCTGCGCCAGGGCGGCGAGCGGGCGACCGTCAACATTCGCATCGAGCGCCGGTCGCTGCCGGCTGAAGGCGAACAATTCGTCCATATGTGCTGCGAACTCGCACCGCTTCTCGACCGCAACGGCGGTCTGACGGCGATCCTGGCACAGTCGCGCGATGTATCGCAGGAAGCACGGCTGCGCGTCGAAGCTGCGGCGAGAACCGCAGAAGCGGAATCGGCCAACGATGCCAAGACCCGTTTCCTTGCCGCCGTCAGCCATGAACTGCGCACGCCGCTCAACGCCATCCTCGGCTTCTCCGACGTGCTGACGGGCGAGTATTTCGGCAAGCTCGAAAACGACCGCCAGCGCGAATATGTCAGCCTGATCCACAAGTCGGGCGAGCACCTTCTGTCGGTCGTCAATACGATGCTCGACATGAGCAAGATCGAAGCGGGCCGCTACGAGCTGGTTCCCGAGCCCTTCCGCGTGGCCGAGGCGGTCGCGGCCTGCGAAGCGATGCTGTCGCATCAGGCCCAGGAAAAGGGCGTCAAGCTGGCGAGCCGCGTGACCCGCAGTGTCGGCGAGATCAATGCCGACCAACGCGCCTTCCAGCAGGTTCTGATCAACCTTGTCGGAAACGCCATCAAGTTCACCGACCACGGCGGCATGGTGACGATCGACGCCGAGCTTGACGGTCCGGCCTTGAAGCTGACCGTCAGCGACACCGGCATCGGCATCGCCGCCGACAAATTGCAGATGTTGGGGCAACCCTTCGTCCAGATCCAGAACGACTACACCCGCCGTTACGAGGGCACCGGTCTCGGTCTCTCGCTGGTCAAGGGCCTCGTGGCGCTTCACGGCGGCGAGGTCGCGATCCGCAGCCGCGAGCGCGAAGGCACAGTCATCACTGTTACGCTGCCCAGCGACGGGTCCGGCATCGTCGAGGCCAATCGCGAGGAACCGCGCTCGGCCGTGACCGTCGAATTTCCGCCGCGGCTGAGAGATAGTGACACGCAGGCGGTTGCCGATGGCGACCGATTCGAAAGGACGGGTTTGAACGAGGAACGGGGATATGGCGCCGCGCAAGCGAAAACAGCCTGATCGCAAGAAGGCGGCGCGTTCCGCGCCAGGCCTTGCCATGCGTGGGCTGGCTCTCGCCGGCCGCGGGGTTGCGCTTGCTGGACGGCTGGCGGCCCGGCACCCGTTGAGTGCCGGCGGTTCGGCTGCCTTTGTTGTGGTCTTCTCCTTCGTTGCTGCAAACGCCATGTGGTACCAGCATGGCGCCCATCCATCGCCGTTGCTTCGCACCCGCGTGCCGCTTGTCAGTCCAGAGACCGCCGAGCGCATCGCCGTCGCCAAGGGCGCCGAGATCGAGCCGCGCAACGTCACCACCTTCGTCATCAAGCGCGAGGACGACAAGGCGACGGAAAACGTCGAGGAGGTGATCGCGGCGGTCCCGTCTGAGGCGCCTGCCGAAAAGCCGTCGCCCGAACGTGTCGCCTCGGTGCCGGAGACGTCCGCGTCACCACTGGTCGCCGATATCCAGAAGGAACTGAACCGCATCGGCCTTTATGATGGCGTGCCGGATGGACGCACAGGCCCGCGCACGTCAGCCGCAATCCTGCGATTTGAGAAGCAGGCCGGACGCACCGAGACAGGCGCCGTGAGCGCCGAACTGCTGCGCGCCCTGCGCACGACATCTGGCCAGAAGATGGCCGCGGCACTGCCGGCAAGCCGGCCCTACGCCGATCCGAAACGTGCAGTTGCCGATGTCGACCCTGTCGCCGCAGCCATCCGCTCGGCCGAGACCGACAAGATGCTGATTCCGCGTGCCGAGATCCCGGTGTCGAGCGAGCTGGTCCTGGACATCCAGAAGGGCTTAAGCAACCTCGCCTATGCCGACATCGTCGTCGACGGCGTTGCGGGGGACCAGACGCGTGCAGCGATTCGCCATTTCGAGAAGCACTACCGGTTGCCGCAGACCGGTGAGCCCAATGCCAAAGTGCTGAAGAAGCTCAAGGAGATCGGCGCGCTTTGAGGGACCTTCTCACGGGCGCGTCTCCCATCCGTTGAACACATTCTTGTCGCGGCAGCCAATTTGCATGCCTGGCTCCGCCCGTGTACAGGCATGTCCATGCGTCTCAAATCCCACATTTTCGTCTCCGCGTTGCTGCGCCGCGCCTTTGCGCTCGGTGGGTACGCAGCTATCCTGCGCAAGGGGGCGGAGGACGCTGGCGCGATCTTTATTCGTCAACGCACGCGGATGGGTACCGAAACGCTGTTTGCACCGGCGCCGCAGAACTTCTTCGATGACGACGCCAATATCGGTCGCAAGTTCGAGATCCGCTTGAAGGATCGCGATGGCGACGCCGTGGATGATGCACTCTCCCGTGAAATCCGTTTCGATCCGGATTGCTGGATCGTCGAGATCGAGCTGGACGATCGCGCCGACCTGTTCGATGTCGTGCCGGAAGACGGCGCAAACCACTCTTGAACCATATGTGAGAGCTGGGCCGGCTCGGTCGTGACCAGGACTAGAGCATTTCCAGGAAAAGTGCGAAGCGGTTTTCCGTCAGGAAATGCGTAAAAACAAAGAGATAGAGCGTTTGTTCGGTTCCGTCTAAATCGGAAACGCTCTAACGGCGGCCGAACACCCGTTGCGGCTTGGCGCCGCCGGCGGCCCCGGCTACCTTGCGGACGGTCAGCTGGCACGCATCATTGGCATGGTCATCCGCAAGATAGGGCTGGTGCCGTGCCGCGGGCGCGTCCCGTTCCTCGGATTGCAGCCAGGCGTCAAGCTGTTCGCGGCTCGATGTCGGGTCCATGGCGCCGGTCAAGGCTTCAGCGCGCGTGGTGCCGCCGATGCGTTCGGCGAGGTGCGGATAAAGCGACTGCAGCACGAAGGTGAGATCGTCGGTCGGCAGCGATAGGGCGATCAGGCTCGTCGCCAGCTGTTGGCCGGAAACGTCGAGAAGAATGCGCTCGACCAGGTGCCCTCCGGCATCGAGCGCCGTCGCCAGCGCACGCGAAAACAGGATGATCTCGCCGCTGCGGGCAAAGCGCACCAGGAGGGCGCTTAGCGTAGTGCTGATCGGTATAATGGTAGATGCGGCGGCAGCCGCCTCGTGCGCCGCGACACGGGCAAGTGTCTTGATTTCGGTGCGCAAGGTTTCCTCGCGCGCGGCCCTTGCAGCATCGACATCCGGCTCGGCCAGCGTTGAAGGCGCAGCGACTGTCTGTTGCCGCACGTCCGGGCGGGCGGAAAGGCCGGCGGGGTTGTGGTGCTCGACCAGGGCATCGATCACGGAAGGCGACAGAGCGGTGCGGCGGGCGATTGCACCGGCGTGGGCCGCTCCCTGCTGGCGGATGATGCCGATAAGCGTTCGATCCGACAGGGCCTGCGAACGGGTCAGGAAAATGGCGGCGATCGAGATCGGCATGCTGCCGATCAGGGCTGCGACCGGCTCCGGAACATGGGGGCACTGCGACAGCGCGGCGGCGGCCTGACGGCGCGCTTCGCTGCTGGAGCCGAGGAACAGCGGCTCGAACAATTCGGAAAATTGCTTCATGTCGGACTTGCGAGGGATCCGCAGGCTTTCGAAACCGCTGACGGTTGCCATCAGGACGACGTCCTTCAAGCGGCCCGTCTGTGGCCTTTCCAACTCACGAAAGCGTTCCGTCACGATAAATCCTTGCACGCAAAACATGATCGCCATTGCCGGCGATCCGGAACGGCACACGTCACTAAAAATAAAAGAAAAGCGTTAGCGTACTGTTAACTATGGACGTTGGGGCTTTATTCAGGCTTGCGGCGTGCGAGCGGCTGGTGATTTTGTGCGCTTTCTATCGCAAAGCCCTGCTTCCTGTGGGCTCGATCGTTTCCAGCCTTAAAAAATCCACAAGCGGCTTTAAGTGATCGCGGTGACGGTGAAGGGTTCCGGACGCCCGCCGACGCAAGAGGGCTTAGTGAAGAGGGGCCTTCCGATGGGAGAAAGCTTACTGTGAAGAAAATAGTGTTGCGCGCAGCGGCCATATGCGCGCTTTTCCTGGCGCCGGCGATTGCCGAGGCGGCAGAGGGGTTTGCAACCGCCAACGTCAATATGCGGTCCGGTCCGAGCACGCGCTATCCGGCAGTGTCGTTGATCCCGGCCGGAGAAGCCGTCGAAATCCACGGCTGTCTTGCCGATCTGCCCTGGTGTGACGTTTCCTTCTTTGGCGGCCGCGGCTGGGTCGCCGGACGCTATGTGCAGGCGGATTATCGTCGCAACAGGGTCTATGTCGAACCGCAATATTACCGCCCGCTCGGTATCCCGACGGTGGTCTTCCAATTCGATCGCTACTGGGACCGCAACTATCGCGGCCGTGACTTCTATCGCGACCGTGACCGGTGGCGTCGTGGGCCGGATTGGGTCGACGACAACCGTCGCCCGCGGGACTGGGAACGTCAGCGTGACCGCGATCGCCGCGAGTGGGAACGCGACCGCACCCGGCAGGACTGGGAGCGTAACCGCAGAGACGGCGAGCGCTGGGACGATCAGGCAGGCGGCGATGACCGCCGCGACTGGGAACGTCAACGGGACCGCGATGGCACCCGCGTGCGCGAGGACTTCGAAGATGGTTACGGCGGCGCTCGCCCGGTTCCATTGATTCGATGCCAGGCGATGGACCCATCCTGCGTGGAGTGATGCGAGTGGTGGGCGATGCGCCCAGCTTTCGGACGGGCGGCCCAAGGGCCGCCCGTTTTTCGTTGGCGTTCGGATTTTCGCTGCTCTCGATCGGAACCATTGCCGTTGCGATGCGTTGAAAGCGGGCAAGAGAAGGAGCGTTGCAATGGTAGAAAAGAAACTGCAGGCGGTGCGTGACACGGTCGAGAGTGAAGTCGAAGCATCGGCTGCTCGCGTCGAGTTGGAAGCGCAGATTGCCGAGTTGCGCGCCGAGATTGCCCGGCTGACCGATAGCGTGTCGGCGATCGGGTCCGGTGCAAAAGCGGTTGTTCAGAGCGAAGCGGAGTTGATGACCGAGCGGGTGCGAGAGCGCGTCCGTGAAGAGCCGATTTCGACGCTTCTGACCGTTGCCGGCGTTTCCTTCCTGTTTGGACTGTTGTCCAGGCGCTAGCCATTCCCGTTCCGCCCGAAGCTGTTACCCCGGATACAGTGTTTTGTTTTTCCGGGGGACATACTCCCACAGGTTAGGGGTGCAGATGCGGCGTTAACCATCTGTTAACCAGCCTATGGCTCAATCGAAGCGGACCGTCTATGATTGGTCTGTACCACTTGAGCAAGCAGCAACCTCCGGGCGACCGGAAGAAGGAGAAGATGAGAAAAGCGCGCCTGTCCGGGCACTGCCCGGGAAAATGCGCTGGCCCCGAAAGGGCAGGGTGAAATCTGTACGGTAGTTCATCCGTCTCAAGCCTATATGGAGACGAGCATGGCAGACGTGATCAGAATGCAGGACCACAAGGTCCAAATGCCACCACGCAGACCTCCGGCCATATCGGGCGGAGCAAAAGTGCTTCTGTTTACCGGAATCCGCTACGAGCGTCTCGATGGCCGCGATCCGCAGCCAACCGCGCCCGACGGACGTCGGATCAAGAAGCAGTAGTTATATCCACCGCCCATGTGTCGGCTGCATCGGCCGGCCTGCGCACGGCTTTGCTTGTGCCAACAACGCTCCGCCCCTTGCGGTCGCGTTCATCTTCTCCACGACATCGAGATAGGAACGGCAAGGCTGAAGGCCGCGTACCCTGTCCGAGGGACTGCGCTGACTAACGACGGAACGGCTCGCAGCTTGATTCCGCCAGGAAGTTCCGGACCTGATCCTCGAAGCTGTCGAGCGGCGCCATGGCGCGCAGCACCGCATAGCCATCCTCTTCCTTCATCTCCACCATGATCGATTGTGCCAGAGCTTCCGGCGGCGTCTTGCGCAGTTCCACCAGCTGGATCGGCGTCGCAACCACGAGGTCGAGCCTGCCGTTGACGGCGGTGTGGTCGTTCATGCTGAAGACCTCATTCGATGCGCTGTCGAAAACCGCAAGCGACCAGAAAGGTACCGCGCCTCTGGCGAGGAACCGCGCCGGACCGTCGGTGATCGAAAAGCTGCAGACGGCCGTGCGGAGATAAGGGTCGTCGTTGCTGAGGCCGGTCGGTCCAGGGGTACTCGTCAAAGAAAAGAAGCTGTCCATCTCGAGAAGACCGAGAACGCGCGTATAGGCGTCGCGACCGGTAAATTGCGGCAGCACCAGCACGATGATGATATGCAGCAGTGCTGCGCCCACGAGACCAAGGATGGAAGCGAACAGAACACTACGCATCGCCGCATCCCGTTTTCACGATTTTCGGCATGGCGAGATCGATAAGGCCGGAGGAACCTGCCGTCGGGGTATCGAGCAGCGTCAGGACCAGCCGGAAGGTTCCGGAATGCCGTAACGCTACCCAGTTGTCCGGCTTGGCGTTCGGCGAGACATGGATGGTGAAGGAACTGTCTTCGGCGCGCAGCACCGTCCACGAGTTGATCGCCGAAGGCAGATCCGAGCCGGGGCGCAGCGGCACGCCATCGGCATTCGCTGCATAGAGCGTCCAGAATCGCGCCTGCGGCGTCAGCCCCGAGACATCGTAGGAGCAGGCGGCCGACAGCTTCTCGCCCCTGTCGTCGACCTGTGCCATGAACATCAGCCCTTCGGCGCCGCCATAGAGCAGTTCGCCGGCCCGGGCGCGATGTGCCTTGGCATAGGGGTCGGCATTCTCGGTCTGTGCTTCGGGGAAGGCGACCCACGGGCCGATCGAGATCGAGCCGAAACCGACCGTCGCCTTCAGCGCCCAGACGGCTGAAGCGATGCCGCCGCCGAAGGCGATGGCAAGGGCAAGGGCGACGAGGAGGGGAATTCGGAACAAGGGCGGCTCTATCGAATATGGTTATGCATAGGCGCAATGCGCCGCGCAGCCCATGTCTCGCCCAAACGGGCGCGCGACGCAACGGCGATCATCGCGCCGACCTGGCAACCGGTATCGATCCGGCCGTTCAATTCAAGGTTTCGAGCGCGTTCAATTGCTGGCGGCATTCGGGAGAGCCTGTTGGGAGGACCCGCCGTCGGCGGCGCCGAGTACGGCGACTTTGCCGCCGCTCCTTTCCGGCGCCTTCAAGGCGGGGGCCTTTTCGAAGGTATCGCCCACCGAACGCAGGAGCCGTGTCACGTCTGCCGATAGCGACCGCGGCCGCACCAGCGGCGGCAGGGCATTTTCATCCGGCTTGGCATTGGCGACCTCCGGTTGCTTGCTCGGTGCAGGCGCCGGGGACGTTATCCCCGGTATCTGGCGGTGCTCGATGCCCTGTTCGGCATAATCCATCAGCCGCTTGAAGGTCATTGCCGGCAGCGAACCGCCGGTCATGTTGTTGGTCGAAGTATAGTCGTCGTTTCCGAACCAGACCGCCGTCGTGTAGTCACCGGTAAAACCGACGAACCAGGCGTCGCGATAGGCCTGGGTGGTGCCGGTCTTGCCGCCGGTAACGATGCCGTTGTCGAGGGCCGCCTTGCGTGCCGTGCCGATCACCGGGATCTGCGTCAGCATCGAATTCATCGATGCGTTGGCCTGCTCGGAAAGGATGCGTCTGGCCGGCGGTTCGTCGCGGGAAAAGTCGTAGAGGATGTCGCCGTCATAATTCAGGATCTGGCTGATGCCGTGGCGGCGTGATTGTAGGCCGCCGGCTGGGAACACGGCATAGGCCGTCGCCTGGTCGAGTACCGTCACTTCGGAGGTGCCGAGCGGCATCGTCTTGTCGGTGCGCAGTGGCGTTTCGATGCCCATGTTCTTGGCGGTCTGCGCGATCAGCTCCGTGCCGAGCTTGTCCTTGGCGAGGCGCACCGGGATCGAGTTGATCGACCTAGCGATCGCCGTCAGGATGGTGATGCGGCCGGCATAGCTGCGGCCGTAATTCTGCGGTGACCATCCGCGCCAGGTGATCGGTGCGTCGACGACGATGGTCTCCGGCGTCATGCCTTTTTCCATGGCCGCCGCGTAGGTGTAGACCTTGAAGGAAGACCCCGGTTGGCGCAGCGCCCGCGTGGCGCGGTTGAACTGGCTCTCGCCATAGTCGCGGCCGCCGACCATCGCCCTGACAGGACCTCCGTTTTCGACCATCACCAGTGCGCCCTGCTTCACATGGAAGCTCTCGCCATATTGCCGAAGGCTGGACTCGACCGAATCCTCGGCCGCATTCTGCAGCCCCATGTCGATGGTGGTGCGCACGATGAGTGAATGCTGGGCAAATGGCCGGGCGATGCGCTGCACTTCGTCAAACGCCCAGTCGAGGAAGAAGTCGGGCGCCTTCACCTGGGCGCGATCGATGACGGTTGCCGGGTTGAGACGTGCCGCAATCACTTGGCCCTCAGTCATCAGCCCGCCCTGGACGAGGTTTGTCAAAACCTCGTTGGCGCGGCCGCGGGCGGCCGGCAGGTTGACGTGCGGGGCGTAGCGCGCCGGTGCCTTGAAGAGGCCGGCGAGCATGGCGGATTCCGCCAGGTTGACGTCGGTGATCGCCTTGCCGAAATAAAACTGCGCCGCTGCCGCAGCACCAAACGTCCCGCCGCCCATATAGGCGCGGTCGAGGTAGAGCCGCAGGATCTCTTTCTTCGAAAGGTTGGATTCGAGCCAGATGGCCAGAAACGCTTCCTTGATCTTGCGCTCGATCGTGCGCTCGTTCGACAGGAACAGGTTCTTGGCGAGCTGCTGCGTCAGCGTCGAGCCGCCCTGGACGACACCGCCGGCGCGTGCATTCTCGGTCATGGCGCGGGCGAGCCCGAGAAAATCGATGCCGTAGTGGTCGAAGAAGCGCCGGTCTTCCGTTGCGAGCACAGCCTTGATCAGATGATCCGGCAATTCGTCGATCGGCACGGAATCTTCGTGAATGATGCCGCGATGGCCGATTTCGTTGCCGTAGCGGTCAAGGAAGGTGACGGCGAAATCGCTTTGCGCCCGCCAGTTGCCCTTGGTCTCCTCGAAGGCCGGAAGAGCGAGAGCCAGCATCAGCACCGAGCCGGCCGTTCCCCAGGTCATACCTTCACCGAGGACCTCGAAGACCGCCTTCTTCCAGCCCGTGACGCGGAAGCGGCGGAAGAAAATAGTGGTATCTTCCCACCATTGTGAGAGTTTGAACCCGGCATTCCAGACCGTCGAATCGATCCAGGAATCGATTCTCAGAAAGATGTGCCGCTTTTTCGGCCGGTTATCGTCTTTCCTCGGTTCCCGCACGGTCTCAACGTCCTGAAGGCTTTTGGCATCATGCCGGTGCCGCGCGATATTTGCACGGCGTCAAATTCCAATCTACTTGCATATCGCGCCGGTGGCCTTAAAAAACCGGCAATTTTCTGCGAAATTTCTCTCCTGCATGTTTCCTTTGGTCGTCGCCGATTAAAGGACAAACCTGCAGCAACTCAAATCGCTACTGTGACCTTTGCACGTCTGATAAGACGTGCCGCGCAGTAGCGCGACCGATTTGACGAAAGTGTGATGGCGATGGGCGAAATGCCTTTCTGGAAGGCGAAGAGCCTTGACGAGATGAATGACGCGGAGTGGGAAAGCCTCTGCGACGGCTGCGGGCTCTGTTGCCTCAACAAGCTCGAGGATTGGGAAACGGCAGAGATCGCCTGGACCTCGATCCGCTGCACGCTGCTCGACGGCGAGAGCTGTCGGTGCAAGGACTATCCGAACCGTCAGGCAACGGTGCCGGATTGCATTCAGCTGACGCCGGACGCGGTGCGCGAGATTACCTGGCTGCCGCCGACCTGCGGCTATCGGCTGGTGGCGGAAGGCCGCGACCTCTATTGGTGGCATCCGCTGCTCTCGGGCGATGCCGAGACGGTGCACACCGCCGGCATTTCCGTGCGTGGCCGCACCGTTGCGGAAGACGGCATCGACATCGAGGACTACGAGGATTACCTCGTGACCTGGCCGCTGGAAGTCGGCGAGAAAAGTTTGGGTTAACAGCCTGTTAGCTGCCCTTGCGGAATCGGTTTTGGAACGGGGCGCCATTGCAGGCACTGCGGAGAGCAGCTAGAGATCGGTGGTATTCCATCGTTCTCAGGCATTCCGATGATCAGCACCGACCGCCTCATTCTCCGCAGACCGCAGCTGGAGGATTTCGAGCCCTATCAGCAGATGTGGTCGGATCCAGAGATCCTTCGTCATATCGCACCGGCCCCCTTTTCCGGCGAACAGATGTGGACGCGGTTTTTGCGTCAGGAGGGCGGCTGGCAGTTCTTTGGCTTCGGTTATTTCGTGATCGTAGAGAGAAGCTCCGGGCGCTTCGTCGGGCAGGTCGGCTTTCAGGAACTGCGCCGCGAGATTTCTCCCGCCCTGACCGGGACGATGGAGACCGGCTGGACGATCGCGCCTGAGGCGCAGGGACGCGGTTATGCCAGCGAAGCTGCGCATGCGGCTTTCGGCTGGGCGCGGGAACATCACGCCGGACGCCGCGTAACCGCTATCGTCAGCCCGGCCAATGCGGCATCGATCAGAATCGTGGAGAAACTCGGCATGCGGCCGTTCGCGCAGACGGAGTATCACGACAAGCCGGTCACGCTTTTCGACTATGTTCTCTGAGACGATTGCCTGCGGATAGAAGGTCGTCTGCAGACGGCTTTCGAAACGTCGATGCCGGCCGCGTCAATGACGGCCGTTCTTCTTCACCAGGCTTTTGGGGGCAACATTGCGCCACGCGGTTTCCATCGACTGGCGAACGAGATCCTCGTCGGCCTCGACAAAGTAGAGCGAGGTCCAGCCCTTGTTGCCCCAGCCACCGGGGACCGCAGCGCAGACGCCGGGTTCCATTTCCAGCAGCATGCGCTGCTGATCCGGTGTGAACTTGAAAACCGCCCGCCCTGCCTCGGGCAGAGACATGAAGATGCGCTTGCCCACACGGAAGTCCCGCGTGCCGAAATGGGCATTTTCTTCCGTTCCCGGCAGGCTCAGCGCCAGTTTTTCAATCTCGTCGGTCAGCATGGAAAAAGAGTAACACGGTTTTTCCGATTGGCCAAAAGGCAGGAAATCGCCACACGGCTGGCCATACGCGCGGCTCGATACGCCACCGCGGGAGGCGGGATTCACAGCGTTGTCAGCTTCTTTTGGGGCTGCGCGGGCGGGGGGAATACCAGCTGGATGCGACCGATCACCCCCGAGAACGAGAAGGCTCTTCAAGACACAAGGCGCTTTTAGAGCTGCATTAAGCCAAAAAGCGAAAGCCGCTCGCGGCGTTGACCGCGGGCGGCTTTAAGGTCGATGGGCATAGTCGTGTCGACAAGCCTATTCTCGCGCGCTAGCGCAGGCTTATTCAGCCGGCTGAACGGGCTTCGGTGTTGTCTGGGTGGCTGAGCGCATTTCGCGCCATTCGCTTTCGAAACGGTCCAGCAGCGACTGCGGTACCTTGGACTGCTGAGATGCCGGCTGGTTGTTTACGAGCGTCTGCATCCGATCCTCCCGGGCCTGTTGCAAATTCATGACTAGTTGACGGGCGGACAATTTCACATCGTAAACGCTTTGTAAATCAGTGGCTTAAATCATTTAAACGATTGAAAAATCTTTAAATCGATTAATTTTTCAATGATCCACAGTTGCATTCAGCCGACCGGGGACAGCGGGCCAATTTGGCGCTCGGTGAGTCGGGAGGGCGGTCTTTTGAGCAAGCGGCTTTGGCGATCAGGCGCTGTAGTGGGTTGATAGCGCGCGTGCGCGACGTCACCGCAAAGCGAGCAAGTTCAGTTGCGAACGGCGTTTCGATAATCGCGATCTGGCTGTGAGATGAGAGTATTTGACCCCATGAGGCGTCCTGAAGGCCCGACGTGCGCGCGGCAACACCAAACAATGCAGAGGCTTAGATGAGGGGTCGGACTCTTCGCCGGATCGCGCTCATTCAACCCCGCAAGAGCCGGACTCAACTTTGGAAGATGTGCGGCCAAGAGATTCAAAGGACTCGGGATTTCGAGCCCACTTCAAGTCTTGCCGTAAGCCGAGCGACGGAGGCTGCGGCCATCTGGTTCTCGACCGAGTACCCAACGATAGCAGGAAGGGCTTAACAAATGGCTGATCGTCAAGCCGGCGGCTCCGTCGCGGAATGCGCCTCGTTGATTGGCGGCTGGCACGGCGCTGCAGCGGATCGATGTTCGGCACGGACCGCTGTCAGGCGGAGGTTTTCTTCCGTCGAGTTTCACCGTCGAAGGAATCGTTGCAATCTGCGGTCGGGTCACTGTGGATACAGCCATTCACAGGTGGCTGTTCGCCCGGCTGGGCGGCCGACATTCATTTGCCATTCAGCCTCTATCGGTTATTGCTTTTGCCATGATGCTTCCCAAGTCGAAAGTGCGTTCATGTCTTCACCAGTGATCATAGCCGCGCTTGCCGCAGGCCTTGCGGGCTTTGCTCCGCCTGAGGTCAACGTGCCCACGGACTTTGTCGTCCGCGTGGCCGGCGATTGCAGCGCGGCTGCTCAGCAAGTCGTTTCGGAAACCGGCGGCGAACTGCTGTCGGCACAGCCGACGTCCGATGGCCAGTGCGTGATCACGGTGCTTGTGCCGGGCAATGGCGGGCGACCGAAAAAGGTGACCGTAAGGGTGCCGATGTAATTCGCCCGTGACGACGGTGCGAAAGAGGAAAAGTGGGTACGAATGCGCATTCTGATAGTCGAGGACGACGTCAACCTGAACCGGCAGCTCGCCGAAGTGCTGAAGGAGGCCGGCTACGTCGTCGATCAGGCCTATGACGGCGAAGAGGGTCACTATCTCGGCGATGCCGAGCCCTATGACGCCGTGATCCTCGATATCGGCCTGCCCGAGATGGACGGCATCACCGTTCTTGAAAAATGGCGCGGCGGCGGCAAGAGCATGCCGGTGCTGATCCTGACGGCGCGTGATCGCTGGAGCGACAAGGTGGCCGGCATCGATGCCGGTGCCGACGATTATGTCGCCAAGCCGTTCCATGTCGAGGAGGTGCTTGCCCGCATCCGCGCGCTGATCCGCCGGGCGGCCGGCCACGCAAGCTCGGAAATTGTCTGCGGCCCGGTGCGGCTCGACACAAAGGGGTCGAAGGCAACCGTCGACGGAACGGCGCTGAAGCTGACGTCGCACGAGTTCCGGCTGCTCTCCTACCTCATGCACCACATGGGCCAGGTCGTATCCCGGACGGAACTGGTCGAACACATGTACGATCAGGACTTCGACCGCGATTCCAACACGATCGAAGTTTTTGTCGGCCGTCTTCGCAAGAAGATCGGCAACGACCTGATCGAGACGGTGCGCGGCCTCGGATACCGCATGCAAGCGCCCGGCAATGGCAATTAGATCCCTTACGGCCCGCGTATTGGCGGTTTCGACCGTCTGGGCCGTCGTTGCCCTGGTGGTGATCGGGGTTGTCATCTCAGCCCTCTACCGGCAAGGATCGGAACGCGGCTTCAAGGACCTGCTGCGTGCCCAGCTTTTCAACGTCGTCAACTCGATTTCGGTCAATGAGAAGACGGTGCTTGCCGGCAGTCCCCAGCTCGGCGACCTGCGCTTCTCCCAGCCGCAGACCGGCTGGTACTGGATCGTCGATCCGATCGGCGAGTTCGACACGCCGCCGCTGATTTCTACCTCGCTCGGCAACGCGAAGCTGCCGATCGCGAGCGTCGACGAAGTCCCCTTCGATACCGGTTACGTCCGTTTCTACACCACCAAGGACCCGTTCGGAAACGAGGTCGAAGTGGCCGAGACCGAAGTCGTTCTCGACATTCAGGGCCACACCGCCCGTTTCCGCGTTGCCGGCAATCGTGACGTTCTAGAGGCGGACATCAACCGCTTTACCCGCAATCTGACCATCGCGCTCTCGATCTTCGGCCTCGGCGGGCTCGGCATGAACGCGCTGACCATTCTCTTCGGTCTCAGACCGCTCGACCAGGTCCGCCGCTCGCTGGAGAAGATCCGGGCCGGCGAAAGCGAAAGGCTCGATGGTGCCTTTCCGCGCGAGATCCAGCCACTTGCAAACGAAGTGAATGCGCTGATTGACAGCAACCGCCGCATCGTCGAGCGGGCGCGCATGCAGGTCGGCAACCTCGCGCACTCGTTGAAGACGCCGATCGCGGTCCTCCTCAACGAGGCCCGCGTGCTTGAGGCGTCGCATGGCGAACTCGTCAGAAACCAGGTCGATGCGATGCAGATGCAGGTTCAATCCTATCTGAGCCGCGCGCGGATCGCCGCCCAGCGCGAATCCATTCTCGCCCGCACAGAAGCGCAGCCGGCGCTGGAGCGGCTTGTGCGCGTGATGCGCAAGCTCAATCCGGAAAAAGAGGTTCATCTGTCGATCAACCCGCCGGGCCTGGTGCTAGCGATGGAGCTGCAGGATGTCGAGGAGACTGTCGGTAACCTGCTCGAAAACGCCGCTCGCCACGCCAAGGGCGAGGTCTGGCTGAATGTTCGTCCGGCTACAAACGAAGAGCACGCAAAGGAAACCGGTCGGCAATGGATCGTTCTCGACGTCGACGACGACGGAGCTGGCCTCGACCCGGATCAGATCGCGCTGGCGATGAAGCGCGGCAAGCGGCTGGATGAGAGCAAGCCGGGAACGGGCCTCGGTCTGTCGATCGTCAGTGAAATCGTACGGGAATATCAGGGCACGCTGACGCTGTCGCGCCGGGAAGAGGGCGGGCTGCGCGCCGAGCTCGTGCTGCCGGCTGCGGTTTAGGTGTCACACTGGCGCGCGAAAGTATCGCGTCGACTGCCCTTCCAGTTGCCTCTGCCAACAGGGAATGCCAAAAGAAAATCAAAGGGAAGTCTCCGCTCGGCCCCGCCGGTCGGCGCAGGCGGAGCCCCGCGTTAGAAAGTACATGTCGCGGATCATGAGGAACCAGGCAGAAATGACACGAACTATTGTCGTCAGCGGCAGGATCGCGTTGATCGCGTCGGCGGTGGCTCTTGCCGGCTGCAGCACCACCTCGGGCGGACAGACCGCGGCGGCCGGGTTGGGCACGACCGCGACCCGCAGCGTGTCTTCGACGACCTACATCACGGCCCTGCAGGGCGGCGTTATCGGCCGGCTCAGCAATCTCGATATCGGAACGTCGGACCGCCAGCGTGCGCTCGAGGCCGAGTACCGCGCCCTGGAGGCTGCTCCGGGCGGTCAGCCGGTCAACTGGCAGGGGCGTAGCGTCACCGGTTCGGTCGTCGCCGCCGCA
The DNA here is from genome assembly GCF_001976035.1 of Ensifer sp. 1H6. Lineage (NCBI taxonomy): Bacteria > Pseudomonadati > Pseudomonadota > Alphaproteobacteria > Hyphomicrobiales > Rhizobiaceae > Ensifer > Ensifer sp. 1H6. The sequence continues at coordinate 196,864 of NZ_MOAI01000010.1, forward strand.
CCTTATCAGGTCGGTTCGCAGAACTGCCGCCAGTACAGCCACACCGTGACCGTCAAGGGACAACCGACGACGGCGCGTGGTGCGGCCTGCCGGAATTCCGACGGAAGCTGGACGCCGCTCAGCTGACCGGATTTCCGGTTGCGGCGAAACGCCTCAAATCTCTGTCATTGCAGGTTTTCGAGTTGGAATGGCATGGGTGCCATAGTATTGAGCATCCATGTTGTTCTGGATCCTCGTCGCCACGTTGACGGCGGCTGTAGCTGTCGTACTCATCCTCCCGCTCTTGCGGGCGGCAGCGCCCGCATCGTCTCCCCATAGTCATGATATCGAAGTTTATCGCGATCAGCTCGATGAACTGACGCGTGACCAGGAGAGCGGCCTGATCAGCGGCGACGATGCCGAACTCGCCCGCGCCGAGGTCGCCCGCCGGCTGCTTGCGGCTGGCGAGATCGACAATGCCGCCGAGCCGGCCGCAGCCACGCGCCGCGGCGTCAACATCGTGGCGCAGGCCTTCGTGCTTCTCTGTCTTCCCGCAATTGGGCTCTGTCTCTACATGTTCACTGGCAGCCCAGGGGTTCCGGCGCAGCCTTTGGCGGCGCGCCTTGCCGATCCCGGTGCCGATATCAACATTCTGATTGCGCGGGCGGAAAATCACCTGGCGCAGAACCCGAACGACGGTGCCGGCTGGGACGTGCTGGCGCCAATCTACATGCGCAACGGTCGCGTCGAGGAGGCGGTCGCCGCCTATGACAGCGCCGTGCGCCTGCTGGGGCCGACGCCGGCGCGGCTGGGTGGCTATGCCGAGGCGGTGATCACGCTGTCCGGCGGACTTGTGACCACCGAAGCGCAGTCGGCTCTCCGCAGATCCCTCGCCATCGACCCGAACGACCCGCGTTCCGAATTCTATCTTGCCCTTGGCCTGAAGCAGGAAGGCAAGAAGGACGAGGCGCTTGCAGCCTTCAACAGGCTGATCGCCAGTTCCCCGGCGGATGCGCCCTGGGTGCCGCTCGTCAAGCAGCACGTGGCCGAGCTTTCAGGTGGCGCTGCCGGCAATGTTGCGGGCGCTGCACCGGGAAATCCGAGCGCGGACGATATCGCCGCCGCACAGGACATGAACGCCGGCGACCGCCAGGAGATGATCCGCGGCATGGTCGAAAGCCTGGCGAACCGGCTTAAGGAAGACCCCGCCAACGCCGAAGGCTGGGCGCGGCTGATCCGTTCGCATGTTGTGCTTGATCAAAGAGACCAGGCGGCGGCCGCCCTAAAGGAAAGCCTGAAAACCTTCCCGGCGGACGGCGAACAGGGAAAACAGCTGCTTGCGCTGGCCCGTGAACTCGGGATCAAGACGGACGGAGAGACGCAATGACGCGAAAACAGAAGCGACTGGCGATCATCGGCGGTGGCGTCGGCTTTCTGACGCTTGCCGTCCTCCTCGTAATGTTCGCCTTCAGCCAGGCGATCGCCTATTTCTACGTGCCGAGCGATCTCGCCAAGACCGACGTGCCGCCGGGAACCCGCATCCGTCTAGGCGGGCTGGTCGAGGCCGGTTCGGTCAAGCGCGGCGACGGCAAGACCGTGACCTTCACCGTTACCGATACGCTCGGCCAGGTGCCGGTGACCTATACCGGCATCCTGCCGGACCTGTTCCGTGAGGGGCAAGGCGTGGTCACCGAGGGCACGTTCGTTGCCGGCAGCTCGGTCTTCGTTGCAGACTCCGTGCTCGCCAAGCATGATGAGACCTATATGCCGAAGGATGTCGCCGACCGCTTGAAGGCGCAGGGTGTCGAACTCAGCGGGAAGGAAACCGTTCGATGATTATCGAACTTGGACATTATGCGCTGGTTCTGGCGCTTGCGACCGCCTTCGTGCAAGCGGCTTTGCCGATCCTTGGCGCCAGGCTCAACGATCGCGCCCTGATGGAGCTCGCCTCCAGCGCGGCGATTGCCTGTTTCCTGCTCGTCGCCTTCTCCTTCGCCGTGCTGACCTTCGCCTATGTCACGTCGGATTTTTCGGTCCGCAACGTCTGGGAGAACTCGCATTCGCTGAAGCCGCTGATCTACAAGATTTCCGGCGTCTGGGGGAACCATGAAGGATCAATGCTGCTCTGGCTCTTGATCCTGGTGTTCTTTTCGGCGCTGGTCGCCACATTTGGTCGTAATCTGCCGGAAACGCTGAAGGCGAATGTGCTCGCGGTGCAGGCCTGGATTGCCGTGGCTTTCACGCTGTTCATCCTGCTGACATCCAACCCTTTCGCCCGCCTTATCCCGGCACCGGGCGAAGGCAAGGACCTGAACCCGATCCTGCAGGACGTCGGTCTCGCCATTCACCCGCCCTTACTTTATCTGGGCTATGTCGGCTTTTCCGTCTGCTTCTCCTTTGCCATCGCCGCCCTGATCGAAGGGCGTATCGACGCTGCCTGGGCGCGCTGGGTGCGTCCCTGGACCCTTGCTGCCTGGACGTTCCTGACGGCCGGCATTTCGATGGGCTCCTATTGGGCCTATTACGAGCTTGGCTGGGGTGGCTGGTGGTTCTGGGATCCGGTCGAAAACGCCTCGTTCATGCCGTGGCTTGCCGGCACCGCGCTGCTGCATTCCGCTCTGGTCATGGAGAAGCGCGAAGCGCTGAAGATCTGGACCGTGCTGCTGGCGATCATGACCTTCTCGCTGTCGCTGCTTGGCACCTTCCTCGTTCGCTCTGGCGTGCTGACTTCGGTTCATGCCTTCGCGACCGACCCGACCCGCGGCATCTTCATCCTCGCCATCCTCGTTTTTTTCATCGGCGGCGCCTTTTCGCTGTTTGCCTACCGCGCATCGCGGCTGAAAGCCGGCGGCATCTTCGCGCCGGTTTCGAAGGAAGGCGCTCTTGTCTTCAACAACCTCATCCTGACGACCGCGGCCGCGACCGTGCTGACCGGCACGCTCTACCCTCTGGTGCTTGAAGCGCTGACCGGCGACAAGATTTCGGTCGGGCCGCCCTTCTTCAACATGACCTTCGGGCTGTTGATGCTGCCACTCCTGTTTGCGGTGCCCTTCGGTCCCCTGCTGGCCTGGAAGCGCGGAGATCTCATGGGCGTTGCCCAGCGGCTGTTTGCAGCGGTTGCCGTCGGCCTCGTCGTCGGCTGCGTCTATTACTACGCCATGAACGGCGGACCGATCCTCGCTTTGTTCGGCATTGCGCTGGGCGTCTATCTGATCGCCGGTTCGGTGACGGATCTGGCGCTGCGCTCGGGGCTCGGCAAGGTCGCGGGCAACGTCGCCTGGCGGCGGTTCTCCGGCCTGCCGCGCTCGGCCTTCGGCACCGCACTTGCGCATATCGGCCTCGGCGTCACGCTGATCGGCATCGTCGCCGTCACCGCCTTCGAAACCGAGACCGTCGTCGAGATGAAGCCGGGTATGACCGTGGACGCGGGAGGCTACACCCTGCGGTTCGACGGCATGCGCAACGGTAGCGGTCCGAATTATTCCGAGGAATCCGGCCATTTCACCATCAGCAGCGGTGGCGTCGTCGTCACCGACATCTGGTCGTCGAAGCGGCTCTATCAGGCGCGGCGCATGCCGACCACCGAAGCCGGTATCCGTACCTTCGGCCTGAGCCAGCTCTACGTTTCGCTCGGTGACCAGATCAGCGAAGGCGGCATCGTCGTGCGCATCTGGTGGAAGCCGATGATCCTGTGCATCTGGGGCGGCACGCTGTTGATGATGGCGGGAGGTTTCGTCTCGCTCAGCGATCGCCGCCTGCGCGTTGGCGCGCCGACGCGCGCCAAGCGGCCGAAGACGATCCCGGTGGGAGCGGCCGAATGAACCGATTGCTGCTGGCGTTCTTTCTGTTTCTGGCGTCGCTCGGCCCGACCTTCGCGGTCAATCCGGATGAGGTCTTGTCCGATCCGGCACTCGAAGCACGGGCGCGGGCGATCTCGGCCGAGCTCCGCTGCATGGTCTGCCAGAACCAGTCGATCGACGATTCCAACGCAGAGCTTGCCAAGGATCTCAGGGTTCTGGTGCGCGAGAGGTTGGCAAATGGCGACAGCGACGAGGCGGTGATCGACTATGTCGTCTCGCGCTATGGCGAGTTCGTGTTGCTGAAGCCGCGGTTCGAAACCAAGACGATGATCCTGTGGGGCATGCCGATCCTGCTTTTGCTGGTCGGCGCCGCGACGTTGCTGGTGGCGGCACTCAAACGCGGCCGGCAATCGCGCGGCACGCCGCTTTCCGACGACGAGAAGGAAAAGCTGAAGAAGCTGCTTCAGCCGTAGAGCATTTCCAGGAAAAGTGCGAAGCGGCTTTCCGCCAGGAAATGCGTAAAACAGAGAGATAGCGCGTTTCTGCGACTCCGCCTAAGGCGGAAACGCTCTCGATCCCACGGGCAATGCGCCGTTGCAGACGCCCGCCACCAACATTACCAAAAATTCATCCTCCGGACAGAACTCAGTAAGGTCCAATCCGTTACATCTTTCGTCATCGGCTGTTCCTCCAGTCAGCCAAGAGCGAAATCGCTACCCCCGCGGCGATCCTCGAAATCAAGATGCCGAAGCTGCTTCCAGCGGCTTCAAGGAAGAGAAAAGGCAAAACGGATGATTACGACCAAACTCCTGCGTCCCTCCCTCAAGACTGTTCTGAAGACCTCGACCGTTGCGGGTCTTGCGGCCGTCATGCTGACCTCCGGCCTGCCGGCCACGATTGCCCAGTCCTTCGCCGAACCCGTCAAGGTCGATGCGCCCCAGGTGCCGAGCTTTGCCAATGTCGTCGACGCGGTTTCCCCGGCCGTAGTCTCCGTCCGCGTCCAGTCGCGTGCTAATCCCGTTTCCGACGAGGGCAATGGCTTCACCTTCGATTTTGGCGGTCGCGGTCTGGATGAGCTTCCCGACGATCACCCGCTGAAGCGTTTCTTCAAGGAATTCGGCGGCCCGCGCGGCGATGACCGTGCCGAACGCGGCCCCGGCCGTCGTGGCCCGCACGGCGAAGGTCGCCTGCGCCCGACTTCGCAAGGCTCCGGCTTCTTCATCTCCGAAGACGGTTACCTCGTCACCAACAATCACGTCGTTTCCGATGGCTCTGCGTTCACGGTCATCCTCAATGACGGCACCGAGCTTGACGCCAAGTTGATCGGCAAGGACAGCCGCACCGATCTCGCCGTGCTCAAGGTCGATGACAAGCGCAAGTTCACCTATGTCAGCTGGGCCGACGACAACAAGGTCCGCGTCGGCGACTGGGTCGTTGCCGTCGGCAACCCCTTCGGTCTCGGCGGCACGGTAACCTCCGGCATCATCTCGGCCCGTGGCCGCGATATCGGTTCGGGTCCCTATGACGACTATCTGCAGGTCGACGCAGCGGTGAACCGCGGCAACTCGGGTGGTCCGACCTTCAACCTTTCGGGCGAAGTGGTCGGCATCAACACCGCGATCTTCTCGCCGTCGGGCGGCAATGTCGGCATCGCCTTCGCCATTCCGGCATCCGTCGCCAAGGACGTCGTTGCCGACCTGATGAAGGACGGCTCGGTATCGCGCGGTTGGCTCGGTGTTCAGATCCAGCCGGTGAGCAAGGATATCGCCGAATCGCTCGGTCTGTCTGAGGCAGCCGGCGCACTCGTCGTCGAGCCGCAGGCCGGCTCGCCGGGCGACAAGGCCGGCATCAAGAAGGGCGACGTGGTCACTGCGCTCAACGGCGACACGATCAAGGATCCGCGCGATCTTGCCCGCAAGGTAGCCGGCATGCGCCCGGGCACCACGGTCGACGTTGCACTGTGGCGCAACGGCAAGTCGGAAACCGTCAAGCTCGAGATCGGCACGCTGCCGAAGGACGACAAGGAAGCGGCCACGGATCAGGGCAACCAGTCCGAGGAAACCCAGCCGTCGAGCGAGCAGGCCCTGGCCGACCTTGGCATGACGGTGACGCCGTCGGATGACGGCAAGGGCGTGACGATTGCCTCGGTGGACGAGGACTCGGACGCCAGCGACCGTGGCCTGAAGCAGGGCGAGAAGATCGTTTCCGTCAACAATCAGGAAGTGAAGTCGGCGGACGATATCCTCAAGGTGATCAACATCGCCAAGAAGGACGGTCGCAGCAAGGCGCTCTTCCAGATCGAGGCCGAGAACGGCAGCCGCTTCGTGGCGCTTCCCATCGATCAGGGTTGATCGCGGCTGCGAATGAATGACCAGGGCGCGCGATATCCAAGCGATTTCGCGGCGCCGGCCGTTTGGGGCGAAGTGATCGCCATGCCGGTTGTCGGAAGAACCGAAACCGGTTGAGACAGACAGGGGTCCGGGACTATGGTCACGCGTATGAAGATTCTTATTATTGAAGACGATATCGAGGCAGCCGCCTATCTGGCAAAGGCGTTCCGGGAAGCCGGCATCGTCTGTGATCACGCGAGCGACGGCGAAAGCGGCCTCTTCATGGCCAGCGAAAACAGCTACGACGTTCTCGTGGTCGACCGCATGTTGCCGCGCCGCGATGGCCTGTCGGTGATTTCGGAGCTGCGTCGCAAGGAAGTCCATACGCCGGTGCTCATTCTGTCGGCGCTCGGCCAGGTCGATGATCGGGTGACGGGTCTGCGCGCCGGCGGCGACGACTACCTGCCGAAACCCTATGCCTTCAACGAGCTTCTCGCCCGCGTTGAAGTGCTCGGCCGCCGCAAGGGTACGCCGGAACAGGACATGGTCTACCGGGTCGGAGATCTCGAGCTCGACCGCCTGTCGCACTCGGTTCGCCGCCAGGGCAAGGAAATCCCGCTGCAGCCGCGCGAGTTCCGGCTGCTCGAGTACCTGATGAAAAATGCCGGCCAGGTCGTGACCCGCACGATGCTGCTCGAAAACGTCTGGGACTATCACTTCGATCCGCAGACCAATGTCATCGACGTGCACGTGTCGCGACTGCGTTCCAAGATCGAGAAGGACTTCGATCTGCCGCTGCTCCGAACCGTGCGCGGCGCCGGCTATATGATCAAGGATGACCGGACCGCCAGCGCATGAGCAAACTCGGCGTCCTGTTGAGGACAACCGCCGTCCGGTTGTCCGCGCTCTATCTGATCCTCTTCTCGCTCTGCGCCGCCTTTCTCGTCTTCTATGTCACCGGCATGTCCGAGCGTCTGCTACAGCAGCAGACGCGCGACGCAGTGACCGCAGAGGTGACCCAGATCGAGCAGGTCTATACCCGTGCGGGGATCAATGGGCTGCTGCGCTCATTGGAACGGCGCGCGCGCCAGCCTGGCGCCAATCTCTATGTGATCGCCGGGCCAAGCGGTGAAATCCTTGCTGGCAATGTGGCGAGCCTGGAGCCGGGCCTTCTCGATCGCGAAGGCTGGACGGAGAAACCCTTTGCCTACCAGCGCTATACCGACGAGACCCGCCAGGACAGCCATGTGGCACTTGCCCATGTGCTGATGCTCGACAACGGCCTGCGCATCCTTGTTGGCCGTGACCTGCAGGAGCCGCAGAAGTTTCGTGCGCTGGTGCGCCAGGCGCTGATGGTCGCCCTCGGCATCATGGGCCTCGGTGCGCTGATCATCTGGTTTGCCATCGGCCGCAATGCGCTGAAGCGCATCGACCGCATGTCCGAGGCGAGCACCAAGATCATGGCGGGCGACCTGTCGCAGCGTCTGCCGACCAGCGGTTCCGGCGACGAATTCGACCGGCTTTCCGAATCGCTGAACGCGATGCTCGGCCGCATCGAGAAGCTGAACGAGGGGCTGCGCCAGGTCTCCGACAACATCGCCCACGACCTGAAGACACCGTTGACGCGGCTGCGCAACAAGGCGGAAGCCGCACTTGCGCGCAAGGGTACAAGTCAGCGCGGCGCGCTGGAGGAAATCATCGGCGAGTCGGATCAGCTGATCCGCACCTTCAATGCGCTCCTGATGATTTCGCGCGTCGAAGCGGGTTCGGCTGCTGCCGAGATGAGCGAGATCGACCTTTCGCAGATTGTGTCGGATTGCGTCGAACTCTATGAACCAGTCGCCGAAGATGTCGGCCTGCGGCTGGAGGCGGATGTGGCGCCAGGCATGGTGATTTCGGGCAATCGCGAGCTTGTCGGCCAGGCGCTCGGCAATCTACTCGACAATGCGATCAAATATGCCGAAGGCGCCGCCGATCCGCTGATCAAGGTTTCGCTCGGCAGGCGCGACGGCAAAGTCGTTCTTTCGGTTGCCGACCACGGGCCGGGTGTTCCTAGGGAAAAGCGCGACGAAGTCGTCAAGCGCTTCGTTCGGCTGGATGAGAGCCGCTCCAAGCCCGGCACGGGTCTCGGCCTGTCGCTCGTCGAGGCAGTGATGGAGATGCATCATGGTGTGCTGGATCTGGCTGCAACCGATGCTGATGGCGCTGACAACTGCAAGGGACTGACGGTACACATGGTTTTCCCGGCGTCCGCGACCTGATAGACCGGTTTGCGGAGAACACGGGGGAACGGTATGCAGGACACGATGGCAGGGCACTGGTGGGGCATGGAGACGGCGCCGATCAAACCGGCAAGCCAGGCTGACGCCAAATCCGCGCTGTCGGTGCTGAAGGATATGGCCAAGGGCCATGACCAGATCAGCCGTCTGCTGGCATCCGAAACGCCGTTCAAGGCGTTCATCGTCGCTGCCTTTGCCCTGTCGCCATTCCTGCGCGACACCGGCGGCAGCCAGCCCGGCATACTCGAACAGCTCCTGTCGGAGCCGCTGCAGGAATTTCTCACCGAAAGGGTCCGGCGGGCGCGGGATGCCTGGGTATCGGCAGAGCCCGGCGTGGCACTGCCAGATACCGAGATCATGACGCGGCTTCGAAAGGCCAAGCGCGAGCTAGCCTTCGCCGTTGCGCTTGCGGACCTCTCACGACATTTCGACGGTCGCGAGACGACGCGCTGGCTGAGCGAATTTGCCGGCGCTGCCGTTTCGGCAACGATCGATCATCTGCTGCTGAGCGGTCACCAGGGCGGCAAGCTCGCGCTCAAGGACGTGACGGCCCCGAGCCGGGGGTCTGGCGTTGTCGTGCTCGGCATGGGCAAGCTCGGCGCCTTCGAGCTCAATTACTCCTCCGACATCGATCTCGTGGTCTTCTACGATCCGCAGTCCGGCATCATCATCGATCGCGACGATGCATCCGAGACCTTCGGCCGGCTTCTGCGCCGCCTCATCCGCATTCTCCAGGAGCGCAGCGGCGACGGCTACGTCTTTCGCACCGACTTGCGGCTGCGCCCGGATCCCGGCTCGACGCCACTCGCAATCCCCGTCGAGGCGGCGATGCTCTATTACGAGAGCAGGGGGCAGAACTGGGAGCGCGCAGCTTTCATCAAGGCGCGGCCCGTTGCCGGCGACATAGCTGCGGGCGATGCCTTCTTGAAGGAATTGACGCCGTTCGTCTTCCGCAAGTATCTCGACTATGCGGCAATCGCCGACATCCATTCGATCAAGCGGCAGATTCACGCCCACAAGGGCCATGGCGAGATTGCGGTCAAGGGACACAATATCAAGCTCGGCCGCGGCGGCATTCGTGAGATCGAGTTCTTCGTTCAGACCCAGCAGCTGATCGCCGGTGGACGCATGCCCGAACTGCGGCTGAAGGCGACGGAGCCGATGCTGCATGCGCTGGTAACGGCCGGCTGGATCGACGAGACGACCGCGGCCGAACTGGTCGAGGCCTACTGGTTCCTTCGCGATGTCGAGCACCGCATTCAGATGGTGCGTGACGAACAGACCCATGTGCTGCCGGAGACCGAGGCAGAGCTGAAGCGGATCGCCTTCATGCTCGGCTTCGAGGATACGGCTTCCTTCTCCAAGGCGCTGTCGAAGGTGCTGCGCACCGTCGAGCGCCGTTATGCCCAGCTCTTCGAGCAGGAGGCGAAGCTTTCGAGCGAGACGGGCAATCTGGTTTTCACCGGCCAGCGCGACGATCCCGATACGCTCGAGACCCTAAGAAAGCTCGGCTTCCAGCGGCCGTCGGACATCTCGCACACGATCCGCACCTGGCATTACGGCCGCTACCGCGCGACGCAGTCGGTCGAGGCGCGCGAGCGGCTGACGGAGCTGACGCCGCAGCTCCTGCGCGTCTTCGGCGAAGCCGGCGCGCCGACGAGGCGCTCCTGCGTTTCGACCATTTCATCTCGGGCCTGCCGGCCGGCATCCAGCTGTTTTCGCTGCTCGGCAACAATCCGCGGCTCTTGTCATTGATCGTCAACATCATGTCCTCGGCACCAAGGCTGGCCGAGATCATCGCGGCGCGGCCGCATGTGTTCGACGGCATGCTCGACCCGGGCCTTCTGGCGGAGCTGCCGACCCGGGATTATCTGGCGCCGCGCATCGCCAACTTCGTTGCCGGCGCCCGCCACTATGAAGAGGTGCTCGACCGGCTGCGCATCATCGCCGCCGAACAGCGGTTCCTGATCGGCATCCGCCTGTTGACCGGCTCGATTTCGGGCGCGCAGGCCGGTCGCGCCTTTACCGATCTCGCCGACCTGATCATCGCTGCCGCAGTGGACGCGGTGCTCGCCGAGGTCCGTTCGGTCCATGGCGATTTTCCGGGTGGGCGCATTGTCGTCGTCGGCATGGGCAAGCTCGGCAGCCACGAGTTGACGGCGGGCTCCGACGTCGACCTGATCCTGCTCTACGACTATGACGACGCGGCCCCGGAATCGGATGGCGGCAAGCCGCTCGATCCGATGCGCTATTTTACCCGGTTGACGCAGAGGTTGATTGCAGCGCTCTCAGCGCCCACAGCCGAGGGCGTACTCTATGAGGTCGACATGCGGCTGCGGCCGTCCGGCAACAAGGGCCCGGTCGCCACCCGCATCAACGCCTTTGCCAAGTACCAGCGGGAAGAGGCCTGGACCTGGGAGCATCTGGCCCTGACGCGGGCGCGCTGCATCTGCGGCGACGACAGTCTGAAGGCGCAAGCCGATGCCATCTTCGCCGAAGTGCTCGGCCACACGCGTGATGTCGCCAAGGTCAGCACTGACGTGATCTCGATGCGCGAGATGATCGACAGCGAGAAGCCGCCAAGCGACATCTGGGATTTCAAGCTGATCCCCGGCGGCCTGGTCGATATCGAGTTCATTGCGCAGTACCTGGCGCTGATCGCTCCCGCCAAGGGCGTGCCGCCGCTTGAGGCCGGCGCCCACACGGCCGACGCCTTGAAGGTCCTCGGCGGTGCGATGATGAACCCCAATGATCTCGACACGACGATGGAGGCGCTGAGCCTCTTTACCGAGCTGTCGCAGATCGTGCGCCTGTGCATCGAAGGCGAGTTCGACCCGAAGGAGGCGCCTGCCGGTCTTGTCGATCTCGTCTGCCGGGCAGGGGACTATCCCGACCTGAAAACGCTGGAGGCGGATATCAGGCGGCTGTCGAAGGCCGTCCGGCGTATTTTTCAGTCGGTGGTTTCGGGATAGGGCTGCGGGTCGCTGTCGCGATCGGGCATGCGCAATGAAATGATGGTGCCGACATTTTCGGCGGAATGGATCTTCATCGTTCCGCCGTGAAGGCGCGTCAGCGACCGGGAGATGGCAAGCCCGAGGCCGGAGCCGCCCTTGCTCTTGGCATACTGGCTCTGCACCTGCTCGAAGGGCTGGCCGATCTTCTGCAGGGCATCACGCGGGATGCCGATGCCGGAGTCGGCGATCGTCAATGTCACAGCGCCCGTGACCTTGCGGGCGCGCAGCGAAATGCGCCCGCCTTCATTGGTGAACTTGACCGCGTTCGACAAGAGATTGAGCAGCACCTGCTTCATCGCCCGCCGATCCGCGACCACGGTCAGGCCCGAGGCGATTTGCTGCACCACATGGATGTTCTTCTGCTGCGCCGGGATCGTGGTGAAACGCAGCGTCTCCTCGATCAGCGGCGCGAGATCGATGGTCTCGCGGCTGATGCGCATATGGCCTGCTTCGATCTTCGACATGTCCAGGATGTCGTTGATGACGTTCAGCAGGTGTTTGCCGCTGTCGTGAATGTCGCGCGAGTATTCATCGTATTTCTCCGAGCCGAGCGGCCCGAACATCTGGGTCTGCAGGATCTCCGAAAAACCGAGAATGGCGTTGAGCGGTGTCCTCAGCTCATGGGACATATTGGCCAGGAATTCCGACTTGGCGTGGTTCGCCGCCTCGGCCCGTTCTTTTTCCGCCTGGTAGTTGGCGTTGGCGATCGACAGCTCGGTCTTCTGCCGCTCCAGGGTCATGCGCGAAGCCGAGAGATCGCCGATGGTCGCCATCAGCCGGCGCTCGGATTCGCGCAGCCGCACCTGGTGACGCTTGAGCAGCGTGATGTCGGTACCAACAGAAACGAGGCCGCCGTCGCGCGTGCGCCGCTCATTGATCTGCAGCCAACGCTCGTCGGCGAGCTGCACTTCGGTGGTCTGCGAATGGTTGCTACGGTCAGGATCCGCAATGCGGCGTTCCACTACCGGGCGTGCCGCAGCGGCGTGTACGGCGATGCGTTCGGTGCCTGGCACCAGAACGTGATCCGGCAGCTTGTAGGCTTCCTGGTAGTGCGTGTTGCACATGACCAAGCGGTCCTGCTTGTCCCAGAGGACGAAGGCCTCGGACGTACATTCGATGGCATCGGCCAGACGCTGATCAGCTTCGGCATAGCGCTGGGCGAGGCGGTGCTGCTCGGTGACATCCATGGCGATGCCGATGAGATGGGCGCGGCCTGAAACGGTGCGGATGATCTCGGCGCGGGCGCGCAGCCAGACATAATGGCCGTCCGCATGCCGCATGCGGAACACCTGGTCGATCTGTCGCGCATCGCCGCGGGCAATTGTCCGCGCCACGCCATAGATACCGCGATCGTCCGGATGCATCAGCCGTGCGGCGTCGCCGAAGGAAAGCACGCTGCTTTCGCCGGGCATGCCCAACATCTCATACATCGACCGCGACCAGAACAGCCGTCGGTTGGCAAGATCGAAATCCCAGAGGCCGCAGCGGCCGCGCGACAGGGCGGTTTCGACCCGCAGGTTCGATTCCGCAAACACCCCGTCGGCGTCGCGGGCGCGTTTGGCCTGGATGTAATAAGCGTAAAGCACCACCAGCAGGATCGCCGAGATGCCGGCAAACAGCGTCACATTCAGCGAAACCTCGTCGCGCCAGGCCGTTTCGAGCTGGGTCACCGGCGTTGCCGCCAGGACGACGCCGGCCGCTTCCGGCAACTGCGCCAAAGCGACGATATGGTCGACGCCGTTGATGGCCGTCTTCATGACGCTGGAATGTTCGCCGTAATACTGCAGCGTGGCGATATCGGGTGCAACCGAGGCAAGCGTCCGGCCGATCAGCGGCACACCATCAGGTGTGCTGGCGAAGATCCGTCCATCCTTGCGCACGGTCAAAAGAAACATGCCCGCGTCGAGCATGGTGTTGGGCAGGTATTGGGTCAGCCGCTGTTCGGCATCCCAACGCCGGCCCTCTTCGAACAGCGTCATGCCGTCAGCCTGGAACGCCGCGACCGCCGTTGCCGCGGCAAGCCCGACCGTCTGGCGCGAGTTGTCTTCCATCCGGGCGTGCTCGCCCATGATGCCGGACATGCGCGAAACGGCGACTATGATCAGGAATGCGATGATGAGGATGGGGATAGAGCGCTTGAGAATAGGTTCCGCGCTCGCAAGACGCTGCGACGTCGGCTCGGCGAAAATCTTCGCCTGCGAGATGAACTCGCGTTCCAGGCCGGAAAAGCCCGAAAACTTGAGTCGCAACCGCCCGTCGGCTGCGCTCGCTGGTCGCGCGTCCGCCATCTTACCCAATGTGAAACCCTCTGATGATTCGGCGCGCCGCTCGCCCGAATCTGACTCAATGAATCACAGGGCGATTCGCCTTGTCCAGAGGTAATGGTAAAGATTTCTTAACCATTTCTAATCGTTGGGAAATAATAGGCCGGGTCGAGCGAGCGACCCGGCCCTTGAAAAATGCCTGCATTCCCGGCCTTTTCAGGCCTTGAGCATGCGCTCGACGATGTCGCTGACATCGGCCGAAAGCTTGGTCGCGCCAGCGATTTCCTTCAGCGCATTGCGGGCATGATCGGCGCGCGTGTCTTCAAGCGAGCGCCAGGAGCGCATCGAAGTCAGGATGCGTGCCGCGAGCTGCGGATTGCGCGGATCGATATCGAGGATCTGCTTCGCGAGGAAACGGTAGCCCTCGCCATCGGCGCGGTTGAAGCCTGTCGGGTTGGCGAAGGCATAGCTGCCGACCAGAGACCGGACACGGTTCGGATTATTGCCATTGAATAGCGGCTCGGTCATCAGCGCCTTGACGCGATTGAGCGTCCCGGCCCCGGGGATTGTCGCCTGCACCGCGAACCACTTGTCGATGACGAGCGCGTTGTCGGCAAACCGTTTCCGGAAGGTTGCCAGTGCCTGAGCCGTCTCTGGCGCATCCGGGAACCGGTGCGCGAGCAATGCCAGTGCATGGCTGAGGTCGGTCATGTTGTCGGCGGCTGCGAAGACTTCTGCTGCCCGTTTCGGATCATCCTCGCCATGGACGAGATAGGTGAGTGCGGCGTTGCGCAGGGCTCGACGTCCCGCACTTTCCGCATCCGGACTGAAGGAACTCGTCGACGCCATTTCGTCGGCAAGCCGAAGGAAGGCTCCGCGGCCGGAAACCGCAATCGCCTTGAGGATCTGCTGCCGGGCGGTATGGATGGCATCGGGGTCGTTGTCGGCGCCGATCTCGCGGGCGATGTCGGCTTCGCTCGGCAGCGACAGCGCCTGCGACCGGAAAGCCGGCTCCAGTCCGTCGTCAGCCGCCGCGGCGACAAGGCCGTCGAGCAGCGCCTTTTCGCAGGTCACGGATTTGCCCGCACGGGCGTTGGCCGTCGCGGATACCAGATTGGCAAGTGCAATGGCGTTGAGTGCCTGCCAGCGTGCGAAGAGATCGCTTTCGTGCCGCGCGATCAGCGCCAGGTCGTCGTCGGTCTGCTCGATATGCAGGTTGATCGGAGCGGAAAAGCCGCGGTTGAATGAAGGCACCGGGCGCGAAGTAATGCCGGAGAAAACCACCGTCTGCTTGCGTTGGGTGAGGTGCAGCACGTCGCCGGTGATATCTGCGCCCGCCACGCTCGAAAGGTCGGCTTCCGCGCCGTTTCCAAGGAGCAGGCCCATGCGCAGCGGAATGTACATCGGCTCCTTGGCGCTTTGGCCCGGCGTCGGCGGCACGGTCTGTTCGAGCGACAGGGTGAAGGTCTGCTTGCCTGCGTCATAGGCGCCGGAGGCTGTCACCAGCGGCGTTCCCGCCTGATGGTACCAGAGCGAAAACTGGCTGAGATTGCGGCCGCTGACATCGGCGAAGCAGGCGACGAAATCCTCGATCGTCACAGCCTGGCCGTCGTGGCGTTCGAAGTAGAGATCCATGCCCTTCTTGAACAGGTCGCGGCCGAGAAGGGTCGCGATCATCCGGGTGACTTCGGAGCCCTTCTCATAGACCGTGGTCGTGTAGAAGTTGTTGATTTCACGGTATTTCGTCGGCCGGACCGGATGGGCAAGGGGGCCTGCATCCTCTGGGAACTGTTCTGATTTCAGGTGCCGGACTTCGGCGATGCGCTTGACGGCGCGCGAGCGCATGTCGGCGGAAAACTCGTGGTCGCGATAAACCGTCAGGCCTTCCTTGAGGCAGAGCTGGAACCAGTCGCGGCAGGTGATGCGGTTGCCGGTCCAGTTGTGGAAGTATTCGTGCGCGATGATCGCTTCGATATTGGCGTAGTCGGCGTCGGTGGCCGTTTCCGGATCGGCCAGCACGTACTTGTCGTTGAAGACATTGAGCCCCTTGTTCTCCATGGCGCCCATGTTGAAGTCGGAGACGGCGACGATCATGAAGATATCCAGATCGTATTCGCGGCCGAACGTCTCTTCGTCCCACTTCATCGAGCGCTTCAGCGCGTCCATGGCGTAGGCTGCGCGCGGCTCCTTGCCGTGTTCGACATAGATCTTCAGCGCGACCTCGCGGCCGGACATGGTGGTGAACGTGTCTTCGACCACGCCGAGATCGCCGGCAACCAGCGCGAAGAGATAGCTGGGCTTCAGGTGCGGATCGAACCAGGCGGCGAAATGCCGGCCATCGCCCATGTCGGCGCCGCCGAGATAGTTGCCGTTGGACAGCAGCAGCGGAGCGGATTTCTTGTCGGCGATGATGTTGACCGTATAGACGGCAAGTACATCAGGACGATCAGGGAAGTAGGTAATGCGGCGGAAGCCTTCCGCCTCGCACTGCGTGCAATAGACGCTGTTGGTGCGGTAGAGACCCATCAGCTTGGTGTTCGTCTCGGGCGAGAGCATCGTGGTGATGGTGACTTCGAACGGGGCGGTCTCGGGCAGGCCACGGATCGTCAGCGTGTCGTCGGTCACGTCGTAGAGCGCGGCTGCAAGCTCTTCCTGGTCGAGCAGCAGGCCGGTCATGACCAGCTCGTCGCCGTCAAGCACCAGCGGGGCCGATGCGTCCACGCCTTCCCGCCGATGCAGGATCAACCGCGCTTCGACCTTGGTTTCCTTCGGGTCAAGCTCGAAGGTCAGATCCACTCTTTCAAGTACGAAGTCGGTCGGCCGGTAGTCTTCCAGATGAATGATCTGGCCAGTATTTGTCCGCATGGTCAGTCCCGCTCGCGCCTTGCTACTGGTGGATTTGTAGAGGGCGCTTGTGATGGTGAAAAGGCCAAAGGGCGAAAAGCCGGATATGCCACACGATTGTGATGCCGGCGACCGCACTTCCGGCAGAAAAGACATGGTGTCCGGTATTCTTCCCGCTCCCTTATCGCCTTGACGTGTATCGAAGTGGCACTAACAAGAAATAAACCGGAAAGGTTTTTTTCGACCCCGCTAAAGAATTCTCGGCGATTGTCTTTGCTGCGATGAACTCATCAAGAAAAAAAGTCGGTTCATCAAGAAGATTGATCCGACTTTCGCGGCCGGCGCAGCTAGAGTGACATCGTTCTCCGGTGAGCCTCTCACCCAAATCTCCCAAACTGTCGCCGCCGCGGTCCTCCGCTAAGGCTCGAAAAGCGTTTTCCATGGATGCCGAAGTCGAAAACCCGATGAAGGGGATCCTGCTCAAGGTCCTTTCGGTCGTCATCTTCGTTTGCATGTCGACCTTGATCAAGGCGGCCGGGAGCGAGATCGCCACCGGCCAGATCACCTTCTACCGCTCCGCCTTCGCCATGGTGCCGATCCTCGGCTATCTCGCCCTTCGCGGACAGTTGCGCGACGCTTTCAAGACGAAGGATATCGGCGCTCACATCGCACGCGGCTTCGTCGGCATCCTGGCGATGAGCTTCGGCTTTTACGGCCTCGTGCACTTGCCGCTCCCCGAAGCGATCGCCATTGGCTATGCGATGCCGTTGATCGCCGTTGCCTTTGCCGCGATTTTTCTCGGCGAAACCGTTCGGCTTTATCGCTGGTCGGCCGTCGTCATCGGTCTGGTCGGCGTCATGATCATCACCTGGCCGCGGCTGACGCTGTTTCGCGAAGGCGGTCTCGGGTCGTCCGAGGCGCTCGGGGCGGCGGCGGTCTTGCTGTCGGCGGCGCTCGGCGCGATCGCCATGGTGTTGGTGCGCAAGCTGGTGAGGGCCGAGCGCACCCACACGATCGTGCTCTATTTCTCGCTCTCGGCCTCGGTCTTTTCGCTCGCGACCCTGCCGTTCGGCTGGCCGAGCATCTCGCAGAAAGCCTTCCTGTTGCTGATGATCGCCGGCTTCTGCGGCGGCGTCGCGCAGCTCCTCTTGACCGAAAGCTACCGTCACGCCGACATGTCGACGATCGCACCGTTCGAATACACCTCGATCGTGCTGGGCCTGATCATCGGCTATTTTCTGTTCGAGGACATCCCGACGAGCACCATGCTGATCGGCACCGCCATCGTTGTCGGCGCCGGTATTTTCATCATCTTCCGCGAGCATCGGCTTGGATTGGAGCGCAGGGGTGCGCGCAAGCACGTCACGCCACAGGGCTGACGGCCCCTGTTTCATTCATTCCGGCTGTCGTTCCCAAGCAGGCACCGTGTCGTCCTCGATCAGGCCGTCCTGCGACGCCTGCTGGGCGGTCGGGCTGGTAACGTCGGGTCCGGGTGTCGGCAGCACCGTGGTCGCCTGGAAGTCGGTCTTGGCGACGAGACCCTCGTGCTGCTCCCGCCGCAGGATGCGCCAGGCGGCGTAGCCTGCATAGAGTGCGAAATAGACGGCAAGCACGATGAACAGCGCCGCCGGCCCGAACCGATCCATGACCGGGCCGACCATCAACGGGCCGGAGATCGTGCCAAGCCCGTAGGTGATCATCAGGCCCGAGGAGATCTCGACATATTCGTCCGGCTTGGCGAGGTCGTTGGCATGGGCGACGTTCAGCGCATAGATCGGGAACAGGACCGAGCCGACGAGGGCGGCGACGATATAGAGCACCGTCGGGCTGCTGCCGATCGACGCGGACATGACCAGGCAGGAGATCACGCCGACAATGCCGCAGCCGACCATGACGATACGCCGGTCGATGCGGTCGGAGGCGCGGCCGATCGGGATCTGCGAGAGGGCGCTGCCGGTCAGGAGCGATGCGAGCAATGTTGCGCCTTCGCCGGTCGACAGGCCGATCTTCTGCGTGAACACGCCGCCGAGGTTCAGCCAGGCGCCCGAGAGCGCGCCTGCGAGAAAGCCGCCGACCACGGCAACCGGAGAGCGGCGAAACAGGCCTGGAATGTCGAATCGCGCCTGCGCCGGCGGTGCCGGCATCGGCGAGGAAGAAAGCGCCGTGGGCAGTAGTGCCAGCGAAAACAGCACGCCGCAAAGGATGAAGAGCGATGTGTTGGTCGGGTCTCCCAGCGGCACCATGTATTGCCCGCCGATGGTGCCGACCATCGTGGTGATGAGGTAGAGCGAGAACAGCATGCCGCGGTTCTCGTTGGTCACCCGTTCGTTGAGCCAGCTCTCGATGACGAGATAACTGCCGGAGATCGCGAAACCGGATATGGCGCGAAAGGCGATCCAGGCACGCCAGTCGACGACCAGCCCGCAAAGCAGGATGGCGATCGAAAGCAGGGTTATGAGTGCGGTGAAGACGCGGACATGGCCAACGCGCAACACGAATTTCGGCGTGATGATGCAGGAGAGGGTGAAGCCGACCGTGTAGCCGGTGGCAATGACCGAGACCGTCAGCGTCGACCAGTTCTCGGCGACGGAGCGAACCGGGATGACGTAGCTCTGAAGCCCGAAGGCCACCATCATCAACAAAGTGGACAGCATCAGGCTGAGGACGGAAGCGAGACTGGCCAGCATCGGCGCTCCTGAAAACAAAGACGCGCCGACTTGACCAACCGGGTGGCTGGCAACGAAGGCGCGATGCGGAGCGAGGGCAGTCAGACGGGGTTGCCGGAGTGACCGATCGCTTCGAACTCGAAATGAGTGTGGCTCTATCCAGTTTTCGAGGCGCTGTCGATTGCGACAGCCGATAGCAAAAAGACGGTAACGGTCCGTCCTCGGGCGCTATCAGTTCGGCAGCAGTGGTCTGATCGCCGAGCGATGGGCGCGGCGGGCGTCCTTGGTGGTGCTGAGCGCGGTGTATTCGCGCGAGGCACGTACGGCAGTGCCGATATCGGCGATCGAATCGAACAGGACCTTGAGGCTTGCAATGGGCTTGGTCATGATCTTGTTCCTTGTCTTACGTCGTCTCTTTCGCGCGACACGCCTTTTGGCGCATCGCGTGGGGATCAGCGCTGGATGAAGTCGGCGAAGAGCTGCGACGGACGGGTGGTCCGGGCAAGGCCGATTGCAGTCATCTGCTCGTTGGCTGCCGAGCCGAAGCGGTTGAACGGCGTCCGCCGGGCAGCGTCCGTATGACGGAGCGTCTCAAAGCTGCTGTGGATCGGGCGAAAGCGGGCAGTCATGGTTCTTGTTCCTTATTCCATTCCTCCCGTGTTGATATATTGCGCTGCAACATGGATTTTGCAATGCACTAGAACGCTGCGCAGATATGCGCAAACCGCATGGCTTTCTTCACACTTTGTTCATGAAACGGGCAGGCGGCCGTCAGCCGTTGATGCGGGCCTTGAAGGCAAGCATATCCTGCCAGGCAAAGCGCTTGTTGATCGGCGCTGTCACCAGGTCCTGCGGGTGCAGGGTCGCAAGGGTCTGGACGCTGTGTCCGCCCATCTGAAGGTCACGCCATTCGCCGCGCAGCTGGTGGATTGTGTCGCTGCCGCCGAAGAAGAAGCGCGCCGTAAAATTGCCGAGCAACAACAGGTGCTTGGGCTCGGCCAAAGCGACCTGGCGCTCGATGAAGGGGCGGCAGATATCGGCCTCGCGGGCGGTCGGCACGCGGTTGCCCGGCGGGCGCCACGGCACGACATTGCTGAGCAGAACGCCCTCGCGCGATAGTCCGATGCCGGCGAGCATGCGGTTGAGCATGTCGCCCAGCCTGCCCGAGAAAGGCTGCCCGTCGCGATCGTCATCCGCATAGGGCATCGGGCCGACGATCATGATGCCGTTTGACGGATCGCCTTCGGCAAAGACCAGATTGCGGGCGCTGTTTCTGAGATTGCAACCGACGAAGCCTTCCATTGCCAACCGCAGCTCGGCGAGCGACCGCGCCGATTCGGCGGCAAACTGCGCCTCCTTGACGGCCTGGGCGTCGGGGATGGCCACAGCAGGGGCGTTGACGGCAGGTGCTGGCGCGCGCGTTTCGCGAGCTTGGCCACCGGCCGAGCTGGCCGGCTGCCGCGTAGCAGGCGAGGCCTCCGGGCGCGCAACCGGCTGGCTTGCGCTCGTCTGTGGGCGCGAATCGGCCTGTTGGCGCACGTCGGAACGCGCCGCCTTCATCGCTTCGAACTCGGCGAGGCGATCGACAGGCTCCTCCTCCATCAGCCACTCGACACCCGCATCCGCGTGGAATGCGAGCAGGGCGGCGAGTTGGCCGGGGGAGAGGTTGTCGGCAGAAGTCATGGGCGCCAACCTAGCACGTCAGAAAATGTGGTCCAATGGCTTCATGCGGCATTCGCGGTCCAGTGGCCGATATCCTCATGTTCTCCGATCAGCGCCAGGCCGTGGGCGATGGACAGCAGTTCGCCGCCGCTTTCGATCCGGTCCTTTTCGAAGCGCCGCTCGAACAGGTTGCGCACCGCCGGCACGAACGAGGTGCCGCCGGTGAGGAAGACCTTGTCGATGCTTTCGGGCGGCGTTTCCGTTGTCTGTAACACCTCGTCGAGCGCGTCTTCGATGCGCGCAAGTTCAGGCGCAATCCAGCTTTCGAAGTCGGCGCGGCGCACCGTGCGGCGCGACATCTCGCCAAGCGGCGAGAAGTAGAACTCGGTTTCCTCCTCCTGCGACAGGCGCATCTTCGTCGCCGAGATCGCCTGGTAGAGCGGATAACCCTCGTCATGCTCGATCAGGTCGACGAAGGCCTCGAGCTTTTCCGGCTCCAGGCTCTGGCGCACCAGCTTCTTCAGATCCGTGAAATCTTTCAACGTCTTGAAGATCGAAAGCTGATTCCAGCGGCCGAAATTCGCATAGTAGTTCGACGGGACTTCAAGCAGCTTGTCGAAGCTCTTGAACAGACTCCCCTTTCCGATGAGGGGCGAGATCACATTGTCGATGATGCGGAAGTCGAAATGGTCGCCGGCGATGCCGACGCCCGAATGGCCGATTGGCGTTGCCGTCAGACGTCCCGCCTTGGTCTCAAAACGGATCAGCGAATAGTCGGTGGTGCCGCCGCCGAAGTCGGCGACCAGCACCGTGGCGTCGCGCTTGAGGTTCTGGGCAAAGTAGAATGCGGCCGCCACCGGCTCGTAGACATAGTGGATCTCGGGAAAGCCGAATTCGGAAAGGGCGGCGCTGTAGCGCTCGAGCGCCAGTGCCGGATCGGGGCTGGAGCCGGCAAAGCGAACGGGCCTTCCGACGACGATGCGGCTGTATTGGCTCGCCCAGTCGTCGCCGGCATAGTCCTTCAGCTTGGAGAGGAACACCCGCATCAGGTCTTCGAAACTATGGCGCTTGGCATAGATCTGCGTGCCCTGGAACAGCGGGCTTGCGGCGAAGGTCTTGATCGACTGCAGGAAACGACAGTCGCCGGGATTGTCGATGAACGAGCGGATTGCCGCCTGTCCGGCTTCCACCTTCAGGGCGGACGCGCCGAGGTTGGAATCCTTCATGAAGGAGAGTGCCGTGCGCATCGCATCGGTGCTGCCAGCCATGCTGTCGAAGTTCATCGAATGGGTGGTGTCGCCTGCCGAAACCGCGAGGACCGAGTTGGTGGTGCCGAAATCGAAGCCCAGTGCTCTGGCCATATGATGTCTCCTGACGCCTGTGTTTTGGTGTCGCTTCGCGACGCGCCCTTCCGGGGCTTGCGAAGGCGACACGGCTCTGTTCCGCACGCCGCCTTCTGGGCCGGTGCCGGGAAGGTCGGCGGAGCCCGGAATGAAGCGAAAGGCATGCCGTTCCGGCGCCGTAGGGCGCCTTGCCGAATGCTGGTTGCGGATGGGATTGCCGGCGTCTTCCGCCGGAAAATGAATGCCCGGCCTCCTGACATGGCTATTCGGCAAAAGCAAGGCTGCAAGGCGGCGGCCCACAAGGACATGGGTGAAATCACGTATTTACGTTTACGTTCACGTCATATAGACATTTGTGCTAAACTCATGACCTCATGCGCAAAAGCGGGCATCGACTGTCGCATCCCGGCTCGACAAGCCAAACTGCATTTGCCATGACGAGATGATATGGCCTGGGAACTGAGCTGGCAGAAGACCGGCGAGACTGGAGAGACGGTATGAGCGAGGCGATGGATCTACCCGAGCGCGAGAGTATGGAGTTCGACGTGGTGATCGTCGGCGCGGGGCCTGCGGGGCTTTCGGCTGCGATCCGGTTGAAGCAGGTCAATCCCGAGCTTTCGGTGGTGGTGCTGGAAAAGGGCGCCGAAGTCGGCGCGCATATCCTGTCGGGTGCCGTCGTCGACCCCATCGGCATCGACCGGTTGCTGCCGGGCTGGCGCGACGAGGCCGACCATCCGTTCAAGACCGAGGTTACCGACGATCATTTCCTCTTGCTCGGTCCCGCCGGCTCGATCCGCCTGCCGAACTTCGCCATGCCGCCGTTGATGAACAATCACGGCAACTACATCGTCTCACTCGGCAATGTCTGCCGCTGGCTTGCCGGCCATGCCGAAGCGCTCGGCGTCGAGATCTATCCGGGCTTTGCCGCAACCGAGGTGCTCTATAACGACGAAGGCGCCGTCATCGGTGTCGCCACCGGCGACATGGGCATCGAGCGCAACGGCGAGCCGGGCCCGAACTTTGCCCGCGGCATGGAACTGCTCGGCAAGTACGTGCTGATCGGCGAGGGCGTGCGCGGCTCGCTCGCCAAAGAGCTGATTTCAAAATTCGATCTCTCTAGGGATCGCGACGTCCAGAAATTCGGCATCGGTCTCAAGGAACTGTGGCAGGTCAAGCCCGAGAACCACAGGCCCGGTCTGGTGCAGCACTCGTTCGGCTGGCCGCTCGGCATGAAGACCGGCGGCGGTTCGTTCCTCTACCACCTCGAAGACAACATGG